>NZ_JBFTLD010000084.1:0-23454 GCF_056396265.1 Allobosea sp. 05T422_2
GGCTCGACAGGGTCGATCCGGTTTGGACTCGGCTGCGGCGCGAGGCCGAACAGGCGCTCGGCATCGAGCCAGCGCTGGGCAGCCTGATTCTGTCGTCGATTCTCAACCAGCCGAGTTTCGAGGCGGTGGTCGGCCATCGCGTGGCGGCGCGGCTCGCGCATCCCGCTCTCGGGGCGGATCTGATCGAGCAGGCCTTTGCCGAGGCCATCGCTGCCGACCCCGAGATCGCCCAGGGCATGCGCGCCGATGTTCTTGCGGTGCTCGACCGTGACCCGGCCTGCAAGCGGCTGATCGAGCCCGTGCTGTTCTTCAAGGGCTTCCACGCCCTGCAGGGCCACCGGCTGGCGCATTGGCTGCTCAACCAGGGGCGTCGCGATTTCGCGCTTTATCTGCAGAGCCGTTCCTCCGAAGTATTCCAGACCGACATCAATCCCGCGGCGCGCATCGGCAAGGGCATTTTCCTCGACCATGCAACGGGCCTCGTGGTCGGCGAAACGACTGTGATCGAGGATGACGTCTCGATGCTGCAGGACGTGACGCTGGGCGGCACCGGCAAGGAGAGCGGCGACCGCCATCCGAAGATCCGCAAGGGGGTCCTGATCGGCGCCGGCGCCAAGATCCTCGGCAATATCGAAGTCGGCAAATGCGCCCGTGTCGCAGCCGGTTCAGTCGTGCTGACTGCGGTGCCGCGCAACACCACCGTTGCCGGCGTACCCGCAAAGGTAGTCGGGGAAGCGGGCTGCGCCGAGCCGTCGCGCTCCATGGATCAGATTCTCGCCGGCGACTGCGGCGCTCACATCTGAGCACCAATCCGTCCTGACGCCTGCAGCCAATCCGCGACCTCCTGGCGGCGGGGGTGACCTTGTGCCGGCAACAGCAGGGTCATCCGGTCCGGTGTCGTCAACGCAGGTCCAAGCGGCGCGACCAGCCGACCATCGGCAAGATAGGGCTGGAGCAGGCTGAGCCGGCCCATCAGCACGCCAGCACCCGACAGCGCAGCATCGAGCGCGACGCTGTAGAGCGAGAATGACGGGCCACGCGCCGGATCGACGCTCTCACCGGCGTCGATGGAGGCCAGCCAGCGCGCCCAGTCGCCGCGCCAGACCGCGTCGTGCAGCAGGGTCTCATCAGCGAGGCCGGCAACGGTCTGGAGCCGGGATGCGACGGCGGGAGAGCAGACCGGTGTGATCGCATCAGGGTCGAGCACGAGCGCCGATGGAGCGGCCTTGCCATCCCCAAGATAGAAGATTGCGATGTCGCAAAGCTCGTGCCTTGTGTTCGGTGGTTGCTCCATGGCCGAGACCGAGACCTGCAATCCGGGGAACGCTTGCTGAAGCCCGGCAAGACGCGGTGAGAGCCATAGCTGGGCGATGCAGGGCAGGGCGGCGATGGTGAGCGTGCGGCTCTCATGCCCTCCGCCCAGTTCCAGCATCGACGATGCCAGCAGATCAAAGCCGCGGCTGAGGCGCGGCAGCGCCGCACGGGCAGCCGGCGTCAAGGCGACACCTTGTGGCAACCGCCGGAACAGCTGGACCCCGAGCGCTGCCTCCAGCTGTCGGATCTGCTGCGTCACCGCGCCAGCCGTCACTCCGAGTTCCTCTGCTGCCTTGGCAAAACTCTCGCAGCGMGCGGCGGCCTCGAAGGCACGTAGCGCGTTGAGTGGGGGCAGACGGGGGCGTGGTGGCGTCACGGGCATGGCGACCTGTCGGAGCCTTAGATTTTCTCTGTCTTGCGGCGACGATAACTCGTTTGCGCCACCTGCGGCAAACGGCTCCAATCACGGCGTACCGCGCGTTGCGGTTCGACCGGATGGAGAAACGGACATGGCGGCGTTGGGCAGGCGCGACTGGGTGCCAGCGGCAAGCGAGGACTACGTGCTCACGGTCGCMGAGACCGTCGCCCTGCAGGATCTCGATGCGACCGAGCGGTCGATCCAGGCGTTGACGACGGAGAACCGCGCGATCCACGAGCGCGATTGCGTCAATCTCAACCCCGCAACCAATATCATGAACCCGAAAGCGGAGGCGGCGCTCTCGGCCGGCCTGGGCGCGCGGCCTTCGCTCGGTTACCCCGGCGACAAATATGAGATGGGGCTCGAGGCGATCGAGAAGATCGAGATCATTGCCGCGGAGCTCGCGGCACAGGTCTTTGGTGCCCGCTACGCAGAAATCCGGGTGCCGTCGGGTGCCATCGCCAATCTCTATGCCTTCATGGCGGTGGCGAAGGCGGGGGACTGCATCATCGCTCCACCGGGCGATATCGGCGGGCATGTCACTCATCATGGCGCTGGCGCGGCCGGGCTTTACGGCGTCATCACCCATCCCGCGCCGGTCGACGCGCTGAACTACACGGTCGATCTCGGCAGGCTGCGTGAGGACGCATTGCGTCTCCGCCCGAAGCTGATCAGCATCGGCGGCAGCCTCAACCTGTTCGCGCATCCGATCCGCGAGATCCGCGCCATCGCGGACGAGGTCGGAGCGATCGTGCTGTTCGATGCCGCCCATATGTCCGGCATGATCGCCGGCCATGCCTGGCAGCAACCACTGCAGGAGGGAGCGCATCTGATGACGATGAGCACCTACAAGAGCCTGGGCGGTCCGCCTTCGGGCCTGATCGTCACCAATGACGCCGACCTTGCCAGGAAGCTCGATGCCATCGCCTATCCCGGTCTGACCGCCAATTTCGACGCGGCAAAATCGGCATCTCTCGCCATTACGCTGCTCGACTGGAAGGCGCATGGCCGCGCCTATGCGCAGATGATGGCGCAGACCGCGAAGGCGCTGGCCGATGCCCTTGTCGAACGGCAGGTCCCGGTCTTCGCGCGCGATCGCGGCATCACGACATCGCATCAGTTCGCCATCGAGGCGGCCCCCTACGGCGGCGGGCAGGCGGCCGCGAAACGGCTGCGCGAGGTCAACATCCTGAGTTGCGGGATCGGCCTGCCGATCGCGCCCGTCGCAGGCGATGTCAACGGCCTGCGGCTCGGGACGCCCGAGATCGTGCGCTTCGGCATGACAGCTGCCGACATGCCGGAGCTCGCCGGCTATATCGCTGAAGGTCTGAGCGGAGCTCGGCCCGCCGAGGCCGTTGCACGGGATGTCACGGCCTTGCGCAGCCGCTTCACGAAGCTGCACTTCATGCGCTGACGAGTGGCGGCCGGCGGGCAGGTGCGTACCGGCGCCGAAACCTCATGCGCCGGCCCGAAGCGTCGAACGCGGTTTCGGACCGATGCAAACACGGAGGATCAGCTCATCGGACCGGATACGAGACCCGGGGCGATGAGCTAGCCGCTGCGCTTCGCATAGCGATCAAGCATCTCGGCGCGCAGCGCAGCCTCGGAGACGAGATGCGCGCCGCCGAGCCAGATCGACTCGATTGCGCCGGTGCTGTCGCGGACCAGGCGTGCTGTCTCACCCGGGCTGTTGAAGCCCGACGCCTTGCTCAGGCGACCCTGGTCAGGAGCCTCGACCGCGATCTCTCCCGCGTCGAGAAAGGGCGTGAAGAGGGCCGGGCTGGCGCAGAGCACCTTGTTGCCGACGGGGACGAGATCGCCGCAGGCCCAGATGCTCCACCAGCGCCCAACCCAGCCTTCGGTCTCGGGTGAGGGGCCACCTTCATCGGAAAATGTCCGGACGATGTGGAGGATGCCGTCGAGCCATTGATGGGCCAACCCGTCAATGGCATTGGTCAGGACCGAGATCGTCAGGTCCTGCTTCGGCAGGACGACGGTACGGGTGATGAAGCCCTGGAAACCACCGGAATGGCCGAACCATTTCCAGTCGCCATGTCCGCCGGAAATCGTGCCAAGGCCGTAATGGCGGCCAAGACTGGCTTCGTCGTCGGGCCAGAGACGGCGGCTCATCTCGCGGCGACTGAGCGCAGACAGGATGCTGCGCTCTGCCTGCGGTGAAAGCTGCGCGAAGTAACGCGCGACGTCTGCGGCAGTAGCCACGAAGCCGGCGGCGGAGGTCATGGCGTGTCCGGGGTTGTCTCCGGGAATGACCACCCTGCGCCCAAGAGGCATTCTGGGGCTATGACCCTTGGCCATGGGGCGGTCTGCCCAGAGCCCGATATCAGGGCGGGTTTCGCTGAGTTGCGCAGGTGCGACGACCTCGGCGGCAATCCAGTCACGATAGGCCTGGCCCGTCACGGCTTCGATGACGAGGCCGAGAAGGCCGAAGCCATGGTTCGAGTATTTGAAGCGCTGCGAGGGCGGAAAGGGCTGCGCAACCGAGAGATCGGCGAGCAGCTCGTCCTTGCTGAGATAGGGCTTGCGGTCGAAGAACTGGCCGTTGTCGGCGCCATCTCGGGTCAGGCCGGCGCTGTTCGAGAGCAGTTGCGCCAGGGTCACGGCGGCGACGTCAGGATGCAGGCCGGTGACAAAGCTGCCGACCTTGTCATCGAGCCTGATGCGGCCCGCCTCGACCAGTCGCAGGATCCCGGCTGCCGTGAACGTCTTGGAATGCGAGGCGATGCGAAAGCCGTGGCGCGGCGTCAACGCTTCTCCGGTCTCGATGTCGGCGCTGCCGAAGGCAGCCTCCAGGACGATCTTCTGGCCGCTCGCGATGGCCACGGCGCAGCCCGGCTGATCGTGATGGCGGCGCTGGAATTCGAGCCAGCTCGAGACATAATTCAGGGCAGCGGGCAGCCAGGGCGTCATCGGGCAATCCATCATTGGCGATGTGGGGGATGGAACATGGCACGATCACCGCGAGGGCGGCAGATATGCAGGAGCAAGCGCTGCCATGCGAGCGTGACGCAGCGCGAGGCCCGGATCTCAGGTTGAACGCGGGCGTGACAGCGTTTCGCTTGCCCTCGCAGCCCGGCCATGGCATCCGTCCCGCCACTCTGAAAGGACCAACCAGTGGACAAGACAGAACTCGCCAAGCTCGAAGCCTATCTTCGGCGCACCTTCGCCAATCATGGCATCAGCGTGCGGGCGCGCATGAAGAAGACCGATTCCGCCGAGGTTTATCTGGGTGAAGAGTTCATCGGCATCATCCATGTCGACGACGAGGATGGCGACCGCTCGTTCAACTTCACCATGGCGATCCTCGACGTCGATCTCGAAGGCTGAGGGCCATCAGCGGCTCAGCGCATCATCCCATCGATGGTGCGCCTGACGCCGCCGACCATCAGCTCCCAGTCGGCGATGACGGCGCGCGGGAAGCGGATGTTCACGTCAAGTCCGCGATGCCGGAAGRTGACGCGGCAGAGTTCGTCGAGAGGGGCGGGGCCGGTGTTCACCGGGCAGCGCGCTGCAAAGCCTCGCCCATCCGGGACCGAAACGTAGAGCTCGTCGCCCTCATAGGGTGAGCCCTTGCGGAACCCGCGTACGACAAGCCCGCCCGGATTGGACCAGACCGTCGGAGTCAGGAAGCGGGCATAGACCGAGAGCTGTGTCGCCGGCTCGTTGACCTTGTCGGGCGGGCTCAACGTGACCAGTAGCTTGCGTCGGCTTTGGGCGGTCACGGGACCGAAACTCGGCCAGTCGAGACGCAGCCGGGTCATGCCGACCACCCGCTCGCTGTCTTCCTGTTCGGAGCCGGCCAGATCCTGGGGAACCAGAAGCGAGACCTGGCCGACGCGCGCCGGCTGGTGCTGGGTCACAGGAGCTGCCGCCAGGCGATGGCCGTAGAGAGCGTATCCGGTTGCTGCGGCGGCAACCAGCAGGATCGCGCCGGCCGCCTTCCAGAGCGCGCCGTCAGCGCGAGGCAGGGGCGGCGGCGGCCGATTCAGGCGTGCGCGGACCACGGTCGTGAGGCCGGCGGCGCGTTGGGGCGAATGGTGCGCGTATGCGGTCAAGATCCAAGCACCTCGATAACAGGTGCCAGTGACTGAATCAGACGCGCCTTAATGCTCCGTAAACCATGCGGATTGCGCGAGGATTGCCGCGCGGCGCAAGGGTTAACCATCGCTAACGAGATTTCTTCACACTTCGTAAACCATGCGGCACAGTGCAGGTGCGTTCTCGCCCGGAGCCGTGACGTTGCGTATCGAACCCGCTGCCGTCGAGGCACTCCAGTCCCTGTTCATCGGCTTTGCCTTTGCCGGGCTGATGGCGAGCGCCTTCGAGCTGTTCACCGAGAAGCGTGCTGATTTTCAACTGCTGCAGACGGGAGGGTTGGCCGCGGTCGCGAGCGTGCCGGTCGTCGTCTTCAGCGCGCCGTTTCTCATCCTTCGCAATACCGTGAGGGGCCGCCGCAGCGATGGCCGGCCCTTTGCCTTCGTCATGCTGGCGAGCATGGGGGCGTCTCTCTGGAGCGTCGCCTCGGGGCGCGTGGTGCTCGACCTGCTGCATTACGTCGGCGGCGCTTGACGGGGCGGCCGGCCGACCTGCAATCCTCGCGGCAGGTTTGCAGAAGGATGATCCGCCCATGCCGCTCTATTCGCTCGACGGGACTGCCCCCGAATGCCCCGCCGCAGGCCAGTGGTGGCTTGCGCCCGATGCGCATGTGATCGGCAGGGTGAAGCTCGCAGCCGGCGTCGGAATCTGGTTCGGCGCAGTGCTGCGTGGCGACAATGAATGGATCGAAATCGGCGAAGGCAGCAATATCCAGGAGGGCTGCGTCCTGCACACCGATATGGGCTCGCCGCTGCGCGTCGGAGCCGGCTGCACCATCGGCCACCGGGCGATCCTGCATGGGTGCATCATCGGAGAGAACAGCCTGATCGGGATGGGCGCGACGGTACTGAACGGCGCGAAAATCGGCCGCAACAGCCTGGTCGGCGCCAATGCTCTCGTGACCGAGGGCAAGGAGTTTCCGGAGAACTCGCTGATCGTCGGGTCTCCCGCCCGCGCCATCCGCACGCTCGACGAGGCGGCGATTGCCGGCATTGCAGGCTCGGCCCGTGCCTATGTCGCGCGCTGGAAGCAGTTTGCCGTCGGGCTCAAGCAGATCGGCTGAAGCAGCGGCCCGAAGGGCGGATTGCGGTTTTCAGGAAGGCCGGCGCACACGCAGAAGTTCAGATCCTCGGTCCGGGTACGATATCTGGTCCGATCATCCAACCGCACCGGCCAGGGCCGGAAACGAGACGGGCCGACGCCTCGGGGGGAAGCGTCGGCCCTATGGCGAAACCCGGCCTGGGGACGGGGTGGGGTGGGGACGTGACCGAGCCTCGCCGTCCATGTGGCCGCGGMAGCCTGGTGCTGCGGCCAATCTTGTTCGTCTTCAGCGAGCCGAAGCGACAGTCGGCGTCGAGAGTCCGCCGAGCGAGGTCCAACCCGTCTGATACTGCGACTCGCGCTTGACGTAGACGTAGCCGGTCTGGCTCCACGGCAGGATCGCGTTGCGCTTGTTGTCGAGCACATAATCACCGCGATCCGTACGGATCATCAGCACGGCGTGGCCGGCATTTTCCTCGTCGATCACGACGGTCATCAACATGGCGCGACGGGGCACACCGGCTTCGGCAAGACGCTTGCGCTTGAGCAGGGCGTAATCCTCRCAGTCGCCCTTGCCGTCGGTCGGGATGTCCCAGCGATCGACGACGCCCCAGTGGTCCTGGTCCGTGATCGCTTCGATCTCCCGATTTGTCTTGTTGTTGAGAGCAATAATCGTCTTCCAGAGCTTTGGCGTCATCTCGACACGCTCGGGCTCCTGAGTATTGACCGCGCATTCGACCGGATTGCGCTTGCAGAAATCCGTCCAGGCATAAGGCGCCCGGGCATCGCCCGAAGCTGCAATCGGCATGGCGGCGGCCGGTAGAGCCGCAACCTGTTGGGCCTGAACCGATGAAATTCCAGCAACTGCGATCAGCGCAGCCAGAACTGTACCCCGATGAATAGAAAGCATGTCGTCCCCTTTCCTGTCCCTGGGGCAGACGATGCGTGAGGCAGATGGATGTCGCTTGAAATGGAAACAAGCAATTTTATGTAATCAGGCGCTACGTATTCGGATCATCTGACAGTATAAATCAACGCCAAATGCCGAAGTAAGAAATGTGAGCGCTGCGTTCTCGATTCGTTAACTGTGGCAGGTCTGAATGTTGTGGGCAGGTTTCATTAACGCTGTGGGGAAACGCGACGAGGCGCGCCCCCGACTGAGGGCAGCGAGCTGTCCCTCATGTCACACTCCGCTCAGGCGAGGCGTACGGCCGGAATCCGTAGACGAGCCCATGTGGGGGGCGCTCCGGCATGGCGCTTGGATTTCAGCGCGTCGCCCCGACGCCGCACGTTGAGACATCGACGGGCTGACACCCCGGCCTAGGTCCCGAAACAGCCAGACCACGCTGACGCCCGGGCGTCATGCATGAGACGATGTCTTGAAAGAGAGAGGGGGCGATGGGCCGCCCGGATCAGAGCTCGAGATTCTCGTCGAGCACATCGGCAGAGAGCGGGAAGCGGAACTCCGCCGCGTAGCCGCCATCGAACCGGCGGACGACCTTGGCTGCCGTGCCGCCGATCTTGACCGGCGTGTTGATCGGTAGTTGCTGCTCGGTTGAAAAGGCGACGCCCGACAACGAGATGTCGATCACCCGCACGACGTGCTCCGAACCGTCATCGAGCGTCAGCATCGAGCGGGGATTGCGCGGAATGATGCGCTCGTGACGCCGATCCTCCGGCAGTCCCAGTTCATCGCGATTGGCCAGCCATGTCAGCTGGGCGGTGAATTTCTCGCGCTTGCGGCTGGTCGCGGTGATGGTCATCGCGAAGCCTTCCAGCGTGGTGCGGACGGCAATGCCCTCAATACGGCCGAGATGTTCGAGATAGACGATGACCCGTTCGCCGGGATGGGCCTTGGCGGGGGCGACGAGATGCAGGCCGCCCGGGGAGATGTCGACCGTCTGGCAAGGGTATTCCATGCGGTTCGGAAGCATGTAGCGTCCGAGCAGCACGACCTTCATACGCTGATGCCGCCTGCGCTCGACAGGGCGGATGGCCGGACGGGAGGTGTGCTGCGCACTAAGCATCGGATCAGCCTGATTTGGGCCGACCCTAGCGGCGGGAGGGTTAACGATACGTTAGATCTTCAGTTTCTGCCGCCCGGAAGGACCAGGAATTTTGGCGGCATGACGCGTGCAACGGGTTCAGGCGCACGCTGGCTATGGGCCGACGGCCACAGCATCCGGAGCGAGATCATGCGCATGGAGGCCAAGGTGTCGAGCCCAAGCCATTCCGGCGTCAGGGCGGGCGAGAGCGCCCCGAGAACGCGTGCATGGGTCCGACCGCGATAGCGCAGCGGCAGCAACAGCAGTTCGAGATAGACCGGAGAGCCGTTCATGGTCTCGGCCGAGAGGCCAGCGACGGCGCCGGCGGATTCATCCATCACGGTTTGCACGAGGCGGCGCATTTCGCCCTGGGCTTCMACGTCCGGCCAGAGTGCGGCAAAGGCGCGTCCGCGCAGTTCGCTGCCGAAGAGCGCACAGAGCCGCGTGCCGGCCAGCCGAAAGACGGGCCCGATCGGCTCATTCTCGAGAACGAACGTGTCGGCGAGGGCATGACGCAGCGCACCTGGCTCGATCTCGCCCCGTTCCGGCGCGGAACGCTCGCCGCGCAGCACGTCCCAGTAATCGAACACAAGGCGGGTGCTCATGTTTTTCATTCTGACATCCTGTCCTGTCTGCGTACGCCGCAAGTCCGAATACGTGTCGTAAGGACACATATTCGTCAGAGCGCGGGACGTTTCGGTCCCTGCCGAATCGCGAGACGCAGTGGGCATGCCGTCTTGCCATGGGGGGCGGACAGGACGACGGGCGCAGGCTCGTTAGGGTTAACGAAATCTTAGCATTGTGGATAACCCGTTAAAATGCTTATCAAATGCAAGCCAATTCGAGGGCCGGCCGCGAGGTGGGCCCTGGGGTCATTCGGGGTGAATGGGGGGCGTGACCGTGCTGCCGATGCTTCGCGCAGCGGCAGGGCCACAGCCGAGAAGGGGGAGGGCCGGTGGCTCTCCCCTTTTTCATTCGGCCCGCGCAAAAGGAAGCATCGGCCGGCTTGCGTCGCAGGTGCAGCTTCGGCAAGGGTTGCGTAGCATGTCCCAGATTCCTGCCGGCCCGTCGGCCCCGCCAGAGCGCGAACCGATCCTGAACCTGCCATCCGCCGTCGTCTGGCTGATCGCMGCACTCGCGCTGATCCAGGCCGGGCGCTCCGTGCTGTCGGAATATGACGACTTCGTCCTGATGTCCTGGCTCGCTTTCGTGCCGGCACGGCTGAGCCTCTGGCTCGACCCTAGCCGTGCGCAGGACATGCTCGCCGAGTTGACGCAAAGGATGGCCGGGCAGGATCTGGCGGACCGGTTGCAGCTTGTGCGGTTGCTGATTGCCGATGGCGGCCCACGCCTCTGGACCTTGCTCACCTATGGTCTGCTGCACGGCTCCTGGGTGCATCTGCTATCAAATGTCGTCTGGCTTGCGGCCTTCGGCAGTCCGGTGGCGCGTCGCCTCGGAACCGGGCGCTTTCTCAATCTGATGGCGCTTTCGACGATCGGCGGCGCTCTGCTGCACTGGTGGTCACGCGATCTCGATGTGCTGCCTTTGGTTGGCGCCTCGGCGGCCGTTTCAGGGGCGACTGCCGCCGCGATCCGCTTCGTCTTCGCACCTGGCTTGCGCTTTGGTGGGTTGGCGGATGACGCCGTGGTGCGCTCGATTCCTGCGGAACCTTTCGGGCATCTCTGGCGCAATCCACGCGCCCTGATCTTCATCGTGATCTGGTTCGCCACGAATTTCCTGTTCGGCGCCGGGCTGGTTCCGATCCTGGGCGAGGACACCAGCATTGCCTGGGAGGCGCATATCGGCGGCTTTCTCGTCGGACTGCTGCTGTTCCCGCTGCTCGATCGCGGCGCGGTACGGCGCTGAGGGGGCCCGAAGCCGCCAATCTGCCCGCGGCTTCGCGCCATTCGCCTTGCCGTCGCCCCGGTCTTCGCCCACACTCCCGGTTCTGCGAAGGGCTTGCGACGGCCTCTTTGGCGACTTGACCCGTCATCGGCCGGGCAACGCTCCCGTTGATTTCGCGCGCCAGGGCGATGGTGCGCCAAACAGGAGGAACKCGTTCATGAACGTCGCGCAGATTCTCGGTAACAAGGGGCACGATGTCATCTCGGTGCAGCCGCATCGTACGCTCGCCGAGGCAATCCGCACGCTTGGCGAGAAGCGTATCGGCGCAGTCGTGGTCGCTGGCGCCGACGGCAGCTTGCTCGGAATCCTGTCCGAAAGAGACATCATCCGCGCTCTTGCCGAAACTGGGACGGCCGCATTGGAGAGCCCGGTCTCGCGGATCATGACGGCCAAGGTCGTTACCTGCCGCCATGAGACCAGCGTTGATGAGTTGATGGAGCTGATGACGGTGGGCCGCTTCCGCCATGTTCCGGTGCTTGAGAACGGGCGGGTCACGGGGATCGTCTCGATCGGGGACGTCGTGAAGCACCGTGTCGCCGAGATCGAGGCCGAGAGCCGGGCCATGCGGGATTACATCGCGATGGCCTGAGGCCGGTCTGCCCTGCAGAGCGAGCAGCCCGGATCAGTCGGCCGCGATGTGATTGCTCGCGACCATGGCCGCGATCTCGTCGAGCGCGCGCCGTGCGGCGACGCGGCCGAGTTCCATGGCCTCATCGGCCCGATGGAAATCGAACAGGCCGACCTTGGCGAGCTTGGGCCCGATCATGACGTCGGGCGGATCGCCGGCCAGCCGCGAGCGCGAGATGCGATCCTGGGTGATGTTGAAGGCATCGACCATCACGCCGGCGAGCCCGGGCTGATCGTTGCTGGCGCGGCCAAGGAAGCCGCGCATGCGCCGTGCCGCACCGCTGATGCCGTCCAGCCAGCGCGAAGTCGGGCGAATGTCGAGCTCGGGCAGGGGTTCGGGGTCCGGATCCGAGCTGTGGTTCTGGATGGTGGTGCCGCGTCCCGAGAGGTCGCTGTTGAGGTTGACGCAGATCACGACATCGGCGCCAAGCGCGCGTGCGGCGGTGACTGGCACAGGGTTGACCAGGGCGCCGTCCATCAACCAGCGCCCGCCGAGCTTCACCGGATCGAAGACGCCGGGCAGCGCGTAGGAGGCACGCAGGGCCTCGACGAGTGGGCCATGGGTCAGCCRGATTTCGTGGCCCGTGCCGAGTTCTGTCGCCACTGCGACGAAGCGCTGCGGCAGGGCCTCGATGCGGATGCCGACAAGGTCGCGTTCAAGCAGGCGCTTCAGGCGACCACCGGAGATGAGGCCCGCGCCACCGATGTGGAAGTCCATCAGTCCGACGACACGGCGCTTGGTCAGGCCCATCGCGAATTCGGTCAGCGCCGGCAGCTTTCCCGCGGAAAAGCAGCCGCCGACCACGGCGCCGATCGATGTTCCGGCAATGACATCGGGGGCGAAGCCCGCTTCCGTCAGGACCTCGATTACGCCGATATGGGCCCAGCCGCGCGCAGCTCCACCACCGAGAGCAAGGCCGATCCTTGGTCTGCTGCTGCGCCGCAGCAGCGGTTCGATACTAAGGTCATTCATAGAGGCCACGCCGCCGCCCATTCCAAAGGCCCGTCGAGCAATACCATCCCATAACATGATCCCGACCCTCCGCGGGTGGATCATCGTCTCGCGAGAAAGTGAGGAGAACCTGAATCACACGCGCGACGGTTGCGCCTAACAAGCGGATTTGACAGAAAAATGTTAGATTGGTGAAAGGATTGCCAACGCGGCCCTGCATCACGTGGCGAGCAAGGTGAGAGGTTCGACYGCGGCATCGCGCAGCGGCTTCACCCGGTAAAAGCACGAGTGCCGGCCCGTGTGGCAGCACCCGCCATCGCCCGCGACCTTCACCTTCAGCCAAATGGCATCCTGGTCGCAGTCGACGCGCATCTCGAGGATGGTCTGGACCTGTCCGGAGGTGGCGCCCTTGTGCCAGAGCTCCTTGCGCGAGCGCGACCAGTACCAGGCTTCCCCCGTCGCGATGCTGCGTTGAAGGGCTTCGGCGTTCATATGGGCGACCATCAGGAGTTCGCCCGTCTCGGCGTCGGTCGTCACGCAGGTGACGAGGCCGCTGGTGTCGAAGCGCGGCGCCAGCGTCGTGCCTTCCTCGAGCGCATGCTTGTCGGACAAAACGGGGAAGCTGGACATTGGCGGCTCCGCAGCAGGACAGGGCGCATCTCGCGAGGCGCCCCTTATCATGGTGGCGGTGGTTATCGCCAATGCTGCGTCGCGCCAATCCTACAGGCCAGGTGACTTGACCATGGTGAAGAAGCGGACCTGTTCGGCAGGGTCCTTGAACACGCCGGTATATTGCGTGGTCAGCGTCGATGAGCCTTGCTTCAGCACGCCCCGCATCGACATGCACATGTGCTCGGCCTCCACCAGAACGGCGACGCCGCGCGGTTCGAGCGCCTTGTCGATGATCCGGGCAATCTGCGCCGTCATGGCCTCCTGGGTCTGGAGGCGCCGAGCGTAGACATCGACGATGCGGGCCAGCTTCGACAGGCCGACAACGCCCTTCGCGGGGTAGTAGCCGATATGCGCCTTGCCGACGAAAGGCACCATGTGGTGCTCGCAATGCGAATGGAACGGGATGTCGCGGACGAGGACCATGTCCTGATAGTTGTCGACCTCCTCGAAGACCCGGTCGAGGATCTCGTCGGGATTTTCGGAGTAGCCCCTGTAGAATTCCTTGTAGGCCTTGGCGACGCGCTGCGGCGTTTCAAGCAGGCCTTCGCGGGAGGGGTCGTCGCCCGCCCACAGAAGGAGGGTACGCACAGCCTCCTCGGCCTGCTCCTGGGTCGGACGCCTGTCTGGAAACTTGTCAGCGGAGGGGCTGAGAGCCCTCTCGACGGACAAGGACTTAACCACAGGGATCATGTGGTGCCTCCCGTTACGGTTCGTGTCCCAAGGCCTAGCGATGCAGATTCGGCGGGTCGCCGTGACATCGCGTCGCCTCGTAAGAATTGCGACAAGTTCTGCTCCTGCGGCATCATCGGGCGCCACCCATCTCCCGCACGCAGGCGTTCCACCCTATATTGGAACCGCGCGCCGGTCATTCCAGAGCCGGCGAGGACCAAGTCATGCTGAGCGACGTCTACAACAAACGCATCCTGGAACTGGCAGGAAACATCCCGCTGCTCGAGCGATTGCCGACGCCGGACGCGACTGCGACCGCGCATTCCAGGCTGTGCGGCTCCACCGTCACCGTCGATCTGACGATGGACGGCGATGTCGTCACCGGCTTCGGGCATGACGTCAAAGCCTGCGCGCTTGGGCAGGCGTCCTCCTCGATCATGGCGCGCCAGGTCATCGGGTCCACGGCCGGCGAACTTCGCGCGGTTCGCGAGCAGGCGCGTGCGATCCTGAAGGAGAATGCCGAGCCGCCCGCGGGCAAGTGGAGCGATCTCGCCGTTCTGGTGCCGGTGCGCGACTATAAGGCACGCCATGCCTCGACCATGCTGACCTTCGATGCCGTGGTCGACGCGATCGGTCAGATCGAGGCGGCGCGCGAGGCCGCGGCGCCGGCAGCCAAGGTTGCGGCGCTCAGGTGAGCCCCAGCGACTTTCGGATTTCGGGACGTGTTTCGTCGAAGCGCTGCCTGAAGGCTCGGTCCGCCAGAAGCGCATCGGCAACGTGTCGGCCGACCTTCTCGCCCGCCACGAGGTCGCTGGCATAATGGAAGCCGCAAACCAGCCGGCTCTCGCCATAGCTTGTGACGCGCTCCGCGAACTTGTCCTTCAGCTCCGGGGCAGCATCGCTGAGCAGTGCGGCATAGAGTGCGGCAGTCGCGGCATGGCCGGCGGGGAAGGAGGTCCCTTCCGGCCTGCCGCCGGGGCAGGGCTTGACCCTGACCTTGTTCCACATCGCAAAGGGCCGCGTCCGCGACGTCAGGCGGCGCACGCTGAGGAGCACGATGCCGAGTTCGATATTCGCTTCGCGAAAAAGCAGGCGAACCTCGCGGTGCTCGGAGAGGTGGGCGTCGATTCCCATGCCTTCGAGAAAGCGATTGAGCGTCTGATATTGATCCGCGATCGCGGCTTTCTCGCGCTCCGGCGTCCGATTCAGCGTGATCTGAAGAACCTCTTCGAACTCCTTCCTGTGCTCGGGCGAGTTCATTGCCGGGGGCAGGCCGATGATCTTGGCGACATCGATCTTGCCGGGCTCAAGCCAGAGGAGGCTGTTCCGCTGCTGGGCAGGCGCTGATGTCAGCGACAAAAGCAAGGCAGCGGGAACCAGAATGGAGGTCGCGCCGATGCGGAAACGGGAGGCCGATCGCGGAGCGGAGCAAAGCATGAGCGAATCTCAAAATGAAACAGGTAATGACGAAGAATGATGAAATGACATCGGTGCGCGTGTTGTCACGTCTTTTTGCGCGTGCACCACGTTCTGGCGCGCATTGGTTGATCCGCGGTTACCAGCTGAGCATCTCGATGCTGATTGGACGCCAATGCCGGCATTGGCCGAGCTGCTCGAGTTACACGGATGAGGCGATCCAGCGCTTCGGGCTCTGGCGCGGTGGCTGGATCGGTGCCGCGCGGATCTGCCGCTGTACGCCGCTCGGCACCAGCGGCATCGATCTCGTCTGCGAGGAATTGCCGCCGAACTCCGCCTGGTACCAGCCCTGGTCCTATGGTCGCTGGCGCGGCGTGAATGCCCCGCCTCCGCTCGACGAGTGATCCTGCTACATCGATTGCCTGCGGCTGCCGGCTGGTATAGGCGAGGCGGGCGAAATCGGCTCGATCCCACTCGGCGCTTCGCAAAGCGTGAAGCCCTTGAACCGKATGCGGGTCTTCACGCGTTTCCCCGAACAGTATCCGGCCTTGGCTTACGGGGTTCGTTTCCCCGAGTGAGCAGGAGCGCGATCGATGACGATCTCCCTGACCTTTCCTGATGGCGCCACGCGCGAGTTTCCTTCCGGCATCACCGGAAAGGAGATTGCCGGCGGCATTTCCCCCTCTCTGCTGAAGCGCACCGTCGCCATGGCGCTCGACGGCACCGTCGTCGATCTCGGCGATGCAATCGACCGCGATGCGAAGATCGAGTTCCTCAACCGCGAGGATCCGCGCGCGCTCGAGTTGATCCGCCATGATTGCGCCCACGTGCTCGCCGAAGCCGTGCAGGAACTCTATCCCGGCACGCAGGTCACCATCGGCCCGGTGATCGAGAACGGCTTCTTCTACGATTTTTTCCGGAACGAGCCGTTCTCTCCAGAGGATTTCGCGCCGATCGAGAAGAAGATGCGCGAGATCATCGCGCGCGACAAAGCCTTCACCAAGGAAGAGTGGAGCCGCGACAGGGCCAAGCAATTCTTCCGCGACAAGGGTGAGGCCTTCAAGGTCGAGCTCGTCGATGCGATCCCGGAAGACCAGACCCTGAAGATGTACGCTCAGGGTGACTGGATCGACCTCTGCCGCGGGCCGCACATGACCTCGGTCGGCAAGGTCGGCAACGCCTTCAAACTGATGAAGGTGGCTGGCGCCTATTGGCGCGGTGACAGCAACAATCCGATGCTGACGCGGATCTACGGCACCGCCTTCGCCAAGCAGGAGGAGCTCGACGCGCATCTCAAGCAGATCGAGGAGGCGGAGAAGCGCGACCACCGCMAGCTCGGCCGSGAAATGGACCTGTTCCATTTCCAGGAGGAAGGGCCGGGCGTCGTCTTCTGGCACTCGAAGGGCTGGCGCCTGTTCCAGGAGATCATCGCCTATATGCGCCGGCGGCTCGCCGCCGATTACGAGGAGGTCAATGCGCCGCAGATCCTCGACAAGTCGCTCTGGGAAACCTCAGGCCACTGGGGCTGGTATCAGGACAACATGTTCGCGGTGAAATCGGCCGGCGCGCTCGAGCATCCGAATGATCCGGAGAAGGACCAGCGCATGTTCGCGCTGAAGCCGATGAACTGCCCCGGCCATGTCCAGATCTTCAAGCATGGGCTCAAGAGCTATCGCGACCTGCCGATCCGGCTCGCCGAGTTCGGCGCGGTCCATCGCTATGAGCCCTCTGGCGCGCTGCATGGGCTGATGCGTGTGCGCGGCTTCACGCAGGACGACGCGCACATCTTCTGCGCTGAAAACGACCTGGCGGCGGAGTGTCTGAAGATCAATGACCTGATCCTCTCGGTCTATGCCGATTTCGGCTTTACCGACGATCTCGTCATCAAGCTTTCGACCCGTCCGGAGAAGCGCGTCGGTACCGATGCGATGTGGGACCACGCCGAAGACGTGATGACGAAGGTGCTGGATCTGATCGCCCGGCAATCCGGCAACCGGATCAAGACGGAGATCAACCCGGGTGAGGGCGCCTTCTACGGCCCCAAGTTCGAGTATGTCCTTCGCGATGCGATCGGGCGCGACTGGCAGTGCGGCACGACACAGGTCGACTTCAACCTGCCGGAGCGCTTCGGCGCCTTCTATATCGGCTCCGATGGCGAGAAGAAGACGCCGAGCATGGTGCACCGCGCGATCTGCGGTTCGCTGGAGCGCTTCACCGGCATCCTGATCGAACATCATGCCGGCCATTTTCCGCTCTGGCTCGCGCCGGAACAGATCCTGGTCTGTCCGATCACCTCCGAGGCGGATGCCTATGCCGAGCAGGTCACGATTGCCTGTATGAACCAGGGTCTCAGGGCACGTGCCGATCTTCGCAACGAGAAGATCAGCTACAAGGTGCGGGAGCACTCGCTTGCCAAGGTCCCGGTGATTCTGGCCGTCGGCAAGCGCGAGGCCGAGGAGCGCACGGTGACCGTGCGCCGTCTCGGCAGCCAGCAGCAGACGGTGATGAGCCTGGACGAGGCACTCGTGGCCTTCACGACCGAGGCGATGCCTCCGGATCTGGTTCGCCGCAGGGCCGAGATGGCAGCATCCTGAAGACGCTCGTTCATGCGGGGCTCGCCAAATCCGGGCCCCGCATGCCAGAGTGCCGGGGATGCTGACGGGATCTTATCGCAAGCGGCTCGAAGCCGATTTGAGTCGCTGGGTCGCTGAGGGGCTTGTCAGCTCCGACAGTGCGACCRCAATTCGTGGCTCGCTGCGGCGCGACGGGGGCTTTCGGCTTCCGGGGCTGCTCGGAATGCTGGGCGGGTTGCTCATCGCGGCAAGCGTTGCAGCCTTCGTCGCGGCGAACTGGGAGGAGATTCCGCGGCTGACGAAGCTGGCAATGATCCTGGCCAGTATCGTGGTCGCTCTCGGGATTTCAGCCAGCCTCGAGATCCGAGGTTCCAAGCTTGGTGCTGATGCCGCCTCGACCTGCGGTGTCCTCTGTTTTGCCGCCGGTGTCGCTCTGGTCGGCCAGATGTATCATTTGCCGACGGATTGGCCGGGGGGGGCGCTCCTGATCGCGCTCGGCGCATTGGCCGTCGCGTTTCTGCAGCGCTCGGACGGTGCTCTGATCGTTGCGTTCATCGCTCTGGCAAGCTGGAGCTGGGGGCGCTGGCAGGATAGCGGCGGCTCGCTCCAGTTCTATTTCCTGCTCGGCTATCTGCCGGCGCTGTGGTTGGCATTGGGGCGCCGGGCCCGGCTCGTGCATCATGTCGCCGTCCTCTCGCTCGCGTGCTGGCTGGCGCTCGTGCCCGGTGACTGGCTGCGTGGCTCCYTCGACTACTGGCTCCTGGCCTATGGGCTCGCGCTCTCGACCTCCTATATCGTGCTCGGTGCGGTGGCGCTGGATCGCGGCGGGCCGACTCTTCTGAGCGCCTGCCTGCCCTGGGGGCTGCTCGGGCTGATGGTGGTGCTCAATGTTGAGCTGATCCGCATCCTCGATTCCAGCTGGTCGCGGGGCGGGCACGCGAGCTGGCCGGTCTATCTCGCCTATGCCGTCGTTGTCCCTGGCGTGTGCGCCTTCGTTGCGTTGGCGCGCGAGCGGCGTTTTGCTGTTCCTCTGGGCATCGCTCTCCTGTTTGCACTTTTGGTGCCGACGATCTTCTGGATGGGTGGTGCGATGCGCCTGTCCGGCAAGGTCGTGGTGGCGAGCCTCGTCCTTGCGAGCGCCGTGGGGTTGATTGCCGCCGGAGCGATCGGCGGAGTCCGGCGTCTGGTCGTTGCCGGTGCGGCATTGTTCGGTGTCGCCATCCTGATCCTGCTTTGGCAGACCATCGGCAGCCTGCTMGACCAGTCGCTGTTCTTCCTGATCGCAGGCGCGGTGCTGCTGCTGCTTGCCAGTGGTGCGCGACGGCTCTTCGCGCGCCTTGCCCGGCCGGTGGGGGAGGTGGCGTGATGGGCGCGCTCGTCGCCGACCGGATCGTTGCCCGCGTGCCGGCGACCTTGCGGGCCCTCGTCTCGATGATCGTGCTCTGCGGCGCGATCGGGATGCTTGTCGAAGGCCGAGCCCGCATCCTGCGTTCCGGCAGCGAGGTGAGGTTGAGGACGGCGCCAGTCGATCCGCGTGACCTGTTTCGAGGTGATTACGTCATCTTGAATTACGATATCAGCACGCTCGATCTTGCCGGCCTCCAGGGGGACCGCGACTTCAGCCGCGGCGATCCCATCCATGTGCAGCTCACCCCTGGCACCGATGGCTTCGCCCGGCCGGTCGGAGCCTACAAGATCAGGCCGCCGACAAGCGGGTCGGATGTGGTGATCGAGGGCCATGTGCTCACCACTGGCGTGTGCCCGCGAGCGGAGAACGGGATCGTTGATTGCTCACGAACCCGCAACGGAATGCGTGTCGCCTATGGGCTCGAGAGCTACTTCGTGCCGCAAGGGACCGGGCTCGCGATCGAGCGCACGGAACGCAGCAGGCTGGAAGTCGTTGCGGCCGTCGCACCCTCGGGCAGTTCTGCGATCAAGCGGCTGCTGATCGACGGCAGACTGGTCCACGCCGAGCCACCCTTCTAGGGCTGGCTCGCGTCGGCATTGCCTTGGGGCAATGCGAGGCCGCGTTCGAATATCAATAGAATCAAGGCGTTCACGGCGAAGCCCCGCTCGGTCGCGGAGTCGTGATTGATCGATCCGCCGGCTTTCCAGCAGGCACGCGACGGCTGCCATCTTCCGCGCATATTCCGGAGACACATAGATGTGATCCCGCTTCCCCATGGCGGCCGCATCGATAGCGTTATATGAACGTGAGATGAACGGAATCAGCAGAATCCGTTCATGCTTGGCCCGGCCTTGGCGGTCCGGGTGGTTGGCCTGAAACACCGATGGCCGTGTTCCTCGCGTTCCGGAGAAGCTGCTGGTGTCGCATTTCCCGTCCTTCGGGCACTACCTTCTTCGCGGCGCGGGTGCGCTGGCTGCGAGACCGGTGGGACGCGACATGCGGATCGATGCCGTCCGCGGGCTCGCCCTGCTGGTCATCTTCATCAATCACATGCCGGGAAACGTCGTTGCTGCCGTGATGCCGCATAATTTCGGCTTCTCGGATGCGGCCGACATCTTTGTTCTCCTGGCTGGCGTCTCGGCCACGCTCGCCTATGGCTCGGTCATCGAGCGCCGTGGTCTCGGCATGGGAGCGCTCCGTATCGGCGGCCGTATCTGGACGCTCTACATCGCCCATATCGCAGTTTTCGTGATCGTCTGCGGGGTTGTGGCGCGGGCTGTAACGACCACCCAGAACCCGCTCTATATCGAGGCGATCAATATCCAGCCCTTCTTCAACGACACGCTCTCGGCACTGGTGGATGCGCTGACGCTGACCTACCAGCCGAATTATCTCGACATCCTGCCGCTCTATATCGTGCTGCTGGCCGCCTTTCCGCTGATCTATCGGGCCGTGCGCTTCAATCCTGCGCTGGCGCTCCTGGGTTCGGTGTTGATCTGGCAGGTCGCGGTCACTTTCGAGGTGAATCTGCCGAATACGGGTACGCCGGGCTGGTTCTTCAATCCCTTCGCCTGGCAGCTCGTCTTCACGCTCGGCGTGGTGGTCGGCCGCGGTGTGCAGATGGGCGTCGTCATGCCGAGGTCAGCCATCATCGATSCCCTCGCATTTGCTGTTGTCGGGCTCGCCCTGATCATCAAGGTTTCAGCGGGAAATCCGTTTGGCATTACCGCCTTGAACGAATGGATCGAGAACCTGCAGATCGGCAGTGACAAGACCAATCTGGCCTGGACCCGCCTGCTGCATCTGGCGGCTCTCACCTGGCTCTTCGTGCGTTTCGTGCCGGCGCAGTCGGCGCTGGTTTGCGGAGTGGTTGGGCGGYGACTTGCAGTATTGGGCCGGCATTCCCTTGAGATCTTTTGCACCGGTATCGTCCTCGCGATTATCGGACAGATCATTCTGGCGGAAACCTATTTCGCCTTGAGCATTCAGTTGCTGGTTTGTCTCGGTGGCATTACGATACTGACAGTGCTAGGAAATTTCCTGTCGTGGTATCAGTCCAACGCGCTCCGTGGTTCCGCAGAGAAGCCGGCTTCCGGGCTGCACAGTTCTGCGCCGCAATCCTKACGACCGCACTTGTCACCAGTTCCGTTCAGGCCGGGCCCCTGACGCTTGCCGGTCGGGCCGATCTGCGCTGCCGTTCGGGAGCAGCCCAGTTTCCCTTCCAACCGATGCTGCCGGCCGCCAAGCGGGTTCTTCGGGACACAGGCAAGCTCACCATCGTTGCGCTCGGTTCGTCGGCCACCGCCGGAGCCGGGGCAAGCGAGATCAGCCACAGTTACCCCGCGGTTCTCGAGGCCGAGCTCAAGCGCCGGCTGCCCGAGGCCGAGGTCAAGGTCGTCAACAAGGGTGTTGGCGGCCAGTCGGCCTATGACATGCTGCAGCGGATAGACACTGAGGTCCTGGAAGAGAAGCCGGCGCTGGTGATCTGGCAGACGGCGGTCAACGACGCCGTCCGCGACATCGGCGAGGAGAAGCTGGCGAAAATCCTGCGGAAGGGAATTCGCAAGCTCCGCGATGCCGATGTCGACACCGTCCTGATCGATCTGCCTTGGCTGCCGCGCGAAGAGCGCTATCCGAAATATGACGACTACCGGGCTGTCCTGGCAAAGGTCGCGGAGGAGCAGGGTGCTGCGGTGTTCCCGCGCTACGGCATCATGAAGAGCTGGGCGAGATCAAAGCAGTTCACGGCCGAGGAACTCGTTGGCATGGACGGGCTCCATATGGTCGATGCGGGCTATCGCTGCCTCGCCGTCAGAATCGCGGACGGGATTGCCGCCGAGCTGACAGGGGCCAAGCTCGGCCTCGCGGAAGCTCCCAGCGCCAGCAACTGAGCATTGCGGCTGCGGTCCTCCCGGCGGAGGACGGGTTCACTTCGTGGCGATGACCTCGATATCGCGATCGAGTCCGCTCTCGACCTTGAAGTCCTTCGAGAAGATCTGGCCTTCCTGACGTGCAATCAGCACGTAGTCGCCTTCGGCCAGGATCACTTGCGGGAAGGCACCGATGGCTTCGCGAATGACGTCGCCGCCGGGTGTAAGCACGCTGAAGGCGGTGCCGGCGAAGGCCTCGCCGCCGGGAGACGCGACGAGCTTCAGCGTTACCCGCGCGGCCCGGTGGTKCAGGGTGGCGTCGGTGACCTTCCCCGATTCCACGGTCACATCCGCGCGCTGGATCGCGTTGGAATCGCCGTAAGTCGAGACCACGTGATAGGTGCCTTCAGGCAAGCGGATCAGCTCGCCTGCCTTGGCATTGCCGACGAGGCGACCTTCCGAGTTCCCCTGCAACGRCACGAAGATCGAGAATGAAAGCTGCGCCGCCTGGATCGGTGTCTCGCCGATCGAGCCTGCGAGGGTGAGGCCGCCGGCGCTGATCAGAATCTGTTCGCGCGTTCCTTGCGGGCCGAGCACCACCCGCTTGGTGCCGCTGGCGAAGCCATAGGCCGCGTGCAGCACATAGGAGCCAGGCTCGAGGGAGAACACCGGTTCCGCATCATTCGAGCGGGCGACGATGCGTGGCGGCGAGCCGTCGACGGACTCGACGAGGACGCGCCAGACGAGGCCGGAGCGGATCGGCTTGCGGTCATTAGCGAATTGCGCGCTGGCGCTGAGATTGGCCGAGCCGACCGTCGCGGTGCTTCCCGGCGCCGGCGGGGGGGAGATCTCCGGGATATTCGGTGGCGAGGGTGACAGCGGAACGATCTGTGCGATCGCAGCCGTTAGGGAGAGGAGCAGCGCGAGGGCAGCCGATGACAGGCGCGCGAGCATTCGCGCGCACGGCGCGCTGGTCGGGGCCCGTCTCTGGAAACGATCCAATTCAAACATGCTCATGGTCCTTGACGCCCTTGCGCCCGCGTCTGAGCAGGCTTGCTTGTCCTCTTCATGGCAAACCACTAGTTCAGATGCCAATAGCGCTGGCGGCCCCATAGGCTCTGCCGGCCGTTTCTCTCGCCCGGAAGTCTCATGACCGATACGCTCGCCCTGCTCAAGCTGCGCCGTTCGGTGCCGCCGCAATTCCTGTCTGCTCCCGGCCCCAGCGCCGACCAACTCCGCGACCTGTTGACCATTGGCACGCGTGTGCCCGATCACGGCAAGCTTGCGCCGTGGCGCTTCGTTCTGTTCGAGGGCGCTGCCCGCGAGACGGCCGCCGATGTGGTCGCAAAGGTGTTTCGCGCCAGGAATCCTGATGCCGACGACGAGAAGGTGGCGTTCGAGCGGAAGCGCCTGACCCATGCGCCGCTGATC
>NZ_JBFTLD010000085.1:0-23339 GCF_056396265.1 Allobosea sp. 05T422_2
GCGTTCGGAAGGCTGTTGCCTTGCCGGAATCTTTCCTTGCGACAAAGCAACGTTGGAAGACGTCTTCGGCTTGCTTGAAAGCCGGCACAGAAGCCTCCACTTTAGGTGCACCTGCGAGAGTCGCGCGCCTTCTAAGGGCGGGGCCCGCGGGGGCGGTCAGGCGAATGGTCGTCTTGCCGCTTACGTCCGATCGTTCCGCCCATCAGGGGGTTCGCCGGGCGCAACTGCAAAGGATAAGTCATGACTGGCTCGGCGCCCCGCGCTCCTTTCGTTCCCGGCGAGACCGGCACCTATCCGGTTCTCMCCCTGCGCGACATCGTCGTTTTCCCGCATATGATCGTCCCGCTCTTCGTCGGGCGCGAGAAATCCATTCGCGCCCTTGAGGAAGTGGTCAAGACCGACGGCCTGATCCTGCTTGCGACGCAGAAGAACGCCGGCGATGACGATCCGGCGACCAAGGACATTTATGAGATCGGCACGCTTGCCCGCGTGCTTCAGCTGCTGAAGCTGCCCGACTCCACCGTCAAGGTGTTGGTCGAGGGCGTCGGCCGCGCCAAGGCGACGTCCTATGTCGCCGAGGAAGCCTTCTATCAGGCTGATGCGATCGGGCTCTCCGAGGAAGAAGGCAAGAAGGTCGAGGTCGAGGCGCTCGGCCGCTCTGTCGTCAGCGAGTTCGAGAGCTATGTGAAGCTCAACAAGAAGATCTCGCCCGAGATCGTCGCCGCCGTCTCGCAGATCGACGAGCCCTCCAAGCTTGCCGACACGGTTGCCTCGCACCTGGCCGTCAAGATCGCCGACCGTCAGGCCGTGCTCGAGATCGTCAATGTTGCGCACCGGCTGGAGAAGGTGCTCTCGCTGATGGAAAGCGAGATGTCGGTTCTGCAGGTCGAGAAGCGCATCCGCTCGCGCGTCAAGCGCCAGATGGAGAAGACCCAGCGCGAGTACTATCTCAACGAGCAGATGAAGGCGATCCAGAAGGAGCTTGGCGACGGCGAGGAAGGCCGCGACGAACTGGCCGAACTGGAAGAGCGCATCGTCAACACCAAGCTCTCCAAGGAAGCCCGCGACAAGGCGATGGCGGAGATGAAGAAGCTTCGCCAGATGTCGCCGATGTCGGCCGAAGCGACGGTGGTCCGCAACTATCTCGACTGGATGCTCGGCATTCCGTGGGGCAAGAAGTCGAAGATCAAGAAGGACCTCGCCGTCGCCCAGCAGGTGCTCGACGACGATCACTACGGTCTCGACAAGGTCAAGGACCGCATCGTCGAATACCTGGCCGTACAGCAGCGCGCCAACCGGCTCGCGGGCCCGATCCTGTGCCTCGTCGGCCCTCCCGGTGTCGGCAAGACCTCGCTCGGCAAGTCGATCGCCAAGGCGACCGGCCGCGAGTTCGTGCGCATGTCGCTCGGCGGCGTGCGTGACGAGGCCGAGATCCGTGGCCACCGGCGCACCTATATCGGTTCGATGCCCGGCAAGATCATCCAGTCGATGAAGAAGGCGAAGACCGCCAATCCGCTCATCCTGCTCGATGAGATCGACAAGATGGGTCAGGACTTCCGTGGCGATCCCTCGGCGGCCCTGCTCGAGGTGCTTGATCCCGAGCAGAACGCCGCCTTCAACGACCACTATCTGGAGGTCGACTACGACCTCTCGAACGTCATGTTCGTGACCACGGCCAACACGCTGAACATTCCGCCGGCCCTTCTGGACCGCATGGAGGTGATCCGCATTGCTGGCTACACCGAGGAAGAAAAGGTCGAGATCTCTCGTCGTCACCTGATCCCGGAGACGATCAAGAAGCACGGCCTTGAATCCAAAGAATGGTCGATCGATGACGAGGCCCTGATGACGCTGATCCGGCGCTATACGCGCGAGGCCGGCGTCCGCAACCTCGAGCGCGAGCTTTCCAACACCGTGCGCAAGGCGGTGAAGGACATCATCCTGACCAAGAAGAAGAAGGTCGCGATCACTCCGACCGTGCTCGAGGACTATCTCGGCCCGCCGCGTTACCGCTATGGCGAAGCCGAGACCGAGGATCAGGTTGGTGTTGTCACGGGTCTTGCCTGGACGGAGGTCGGCGGCGAACTGCTGACGATCGAAGGCGTCATGATGCCCGGTCGGGGCAAGATGACCGTCACGGGCAATCTGCGGGACGTGATGAAGGAATCGATCTCGGCAGCGGCATCCTATGTCCGCTCGCGCGCCATCGATTTCGGTATCGAGCCGCCACTCTTCGAGCGGCGCGACATCCACGTCCACGTTCCCGAGGGGGCGACCCCGAAGGACGGTCCGTCGGCCGGTATCGCCATGGCGACTGCGATCGTCTCGGTGCTGACCGGCATTCCGACCCGTCGTGACCTTGCCATGACCGGCGAGGTCACGCTGCGGGGCAGGGTGCTGCCGATCGGCGGCCTCAAGGAGAAGCTCCTGGCTGCGCTGAGAGGCGGCATCAAGAAGGTGCTGATCCCCGAGGACAACGCCAAGGATCTGATCGACCTGCCGAAGTCGGTGAAGAGCGGCCTGGAGATCGTGCCGGTCGCACGCATGGAGCAGGTGCTCCAGCACGCGCTGATCCGCCAGCCGGTGCCGATCGTCTGGGAGGAGGACCTCTCGGCGGTTCGCCCCAAGGCGGCCGAGGATGACGCTTCGGGTGGGCTCGTCGCCCACTGACGCGTTCATCCCGCACGACACACGAGTGACCAGAAGGCCGGCAGCGTCGCTGCCGGCCTTTTTCGTTTCCGGATGGCTACCGTGATTGCGCTGGGCTCCGCTCGACCACCGTTCGCCGAAGAAGGCGCTTGAGCCGGTCCCTGGGTCATAGCTTACGCCGGGGTCGAGGAGCAGAGATGAGCAACCGATCCGACAGAGACACCCTGCTGGCCGCCCAGGAATGCGCCGAGCGCATTGGCCTGACGGCGCGTGCGCTGCGCCTCTACGAGAAGCGCGGCCTGATCAAGCCGCGCCGCAGCGAGAAGGGGTGGCGGCTCTACGGCGCCGACGAGATCGCCCGCCTGCATGAAGTCCTTGCGCTGAAGCAGCTCGGGCTCAGCCTGGCACGCATCACCGCGCTGCTGCAGGGCAAGGCGGTCGATCTCGATCGCATCCTGACGCTGCAGCAAGCCGCCCTGCGGGAGCAGCACAGCCGTACCGAGCGTGGGCTGTCCCTGGTCGGGGCGGCGCGGGCGAAGCTGTCGACCGGCGGCTCATTGTCGACCGACGAACTGATCAAGCTGGCGAAGGAGGCCACGATGAGTGAAACGCAGACCGACGAAGTCGCCTGGCGGCGCTATGAGCAAGCGCGGCCGCGCTCCGCGATCRCAATCGATCCGGCCCTGCTCGACGGCTATGTCGGGGACTACCGGCTCACCTCCGGGCTGATACTGTCGATCAGCCGTAGAGGCGAGTTGCTTCTTCTGGAAGCGTCGGGGCAGATGCCCGTGGAACTCTTTGCCGAGAGCGCCACGAAGTTCTTTCTGAAGTTTCCAGCAGCGCAGGTCAGCTTTGTTCCCGGTCCTGGCGGGCGCGCCGAGGCCCTGGTCCTCCATCAGGATGGTCACGAATCGATGGCCGAGCGCATCAGCGCGGACGAGGCCTGGAGGATCGCAGAGGCGCTGGGCCGCAGGGTCCAGTCCAACCTCCCGCATCCCGACAGCGAGACGACCCTGCGCCGCGTCATMGAGGAGCATCAGGCAGGACATCGCTATGTCGAGAAGATGAGCCCGGAACTGGCTGTGGCCGTCGAGGAGCAGTTCTCCCTGGTGAGCGCTGTGTTGCTGGCCAAGGGGGCGCTGGAGGCGCTGCGCTTCAACGGCGTCGGACAGAGTGGGGTCGATGTCTATGAGGCGCGCTTCGCCGCGCCGGGCGTGCTGGAATGCGGAATCGGCTGGACTGACGACGGCGTGATTCACACCCTGTGGCTACGACCGGTGCCATAGGCGCGAGAGCGTCTTCCAATTCGAAGCGAGAATCGACGGCGCGTGCTGACGGCGAATCTGCAGCGCCTGCGGCGGTCACTTCGACGCATCAAGCAGGTCGTGACGGAGCGCTCGAAACCGTGCTTGGACCACACCGAAAACAATGAGAGGCGAAAGCGGGAGGAGCAGTCATCCCCGAGCCCAACATCATCCAAAACCGCTTGTAACGGTGGATGCGAATTTTCATCTATCTGCTTGAGATAAATGGCGCGGGCGACGGGGCTCGAACCCGCGACCTCCGGCGTGACAGGCCGGCACTCTAACCAACTGAGCTACGCCCGCGCTGGGCGGCTAAGGCGTCTTGGCCTCAGCGAGGTTGGGATTAGGGTGCCGGGCCGGCGGTGTCAAGCGCGAGGTGCCGGCAAAATTCATCTTCCCCAAATTCCAAACCGTCGGGTGCGCCGGCAGGCGCAAGCCGCCGACTTTTGCAGTGCAAAACGAGACACAAGTCGCCTCAAGCTCGATTGCATCGGCACTTTCGGCTGCTCGCATGATCCGTCGCGCCCCGTGAAAGCTCGAACCGGGCAGAGGCTCAGAACCCCGAAAAAGGGCCGGGGACCGGTCCAAAGATGGATTCGGCACGCTCCTCAGTCGAAGCACCTCAGCCGAGTTATCAACAGGCCGGTTCGGCCGACAACTTTCGAACACGCTCGCAACGGCTACCCCCATTGGAGAGGGCGGCTTCATGGCATCGCGGAGCGGCGAGCCCGCTCCATTGCCGGCTTTTTGTTCGCACATGAATCCGCTTGCCGGCCGAAATCTGCTCATGCTTACCTGTGGTTAACCAACAGTCCCGGGCGGGGGCGAAACGATGACGGACGCGACGCGCATTCGACAATTGCGAGCGGAACTCCGCCTCCGGCTTGAGGCGCATGGCGTCGCAGACCCGCGRGCAGCGCAGATGAACGACCCGATCGGGAGGGTAACCAGCTGGCCGCCCGGCGGGCCTGTGGAGCGGGCTGGCGACCATCCGGCGCTGCTCCGCTCAGAGGCTCGCGACGCTCACATACTGGGCTGTCTCGATGGCGCGATCCGTCAGATCTCCCGGCGATGATCGGTGCGGGGCGACACGATCGGAAAACTGCTCGAGCAGATGAGCGAAACGACGGGGCACGRTCCAGGGGAGGCGCCAGCAGTTCTCATCTCCCCGGCCGTGAACTGGTCGGATTGTGCGGATGGCAGCGAACGTGGCTGTTGATCCTCGTCTTGCTGCTGCTGCTGTGGGTCGCTCCCTGGATCATCGTGCACGTCACGAGAACGGCGTCCCTGTGAACGGCTCGGCGACCTCTGCGGCGTTGTCCGCGTGCACAGGATGACGACACTTCACGGCCGGTGCCTTGCAAAAGGGTCAAAGGGCCGTCGCATGTACGGTGCGATCAACCACCCTGCCGATCGAGAGTGCAGAACAGGGCTATGGACCGATCGACACCCGTTGCCGCGACAGCCTGAACGAATTCCTGGGGGCGGCGATCGCGGACGGAACGGGGCTAGATGAGCACACCGGCCGCGCGCTCTGCCGGAACCAGGGCGGGAACTGGCCTGAATTCATGGTGCCGGGCGCTGGTGGGCGGTGACGGGCTCGAACCGCCGACCCTCTCGGTGTAAACGAGATGCTCTACCAACTGAGCTAACCGCCCCTGCGAGTTGCGGTTTAAGGCTTCATCGCCGCGCCTTCAAGCCTTGAGAGCGGAGGAAGCCAGGATAAGGCCCCTCCAGTCTCACCAGGGCCGGCGTGGTCCGGTGTCGATGTGGATAAGTCCGTTCCAATAGACCTTGTGGCCGCCGACCTCCGGCAGCGAGCGGGCATAGTCGAGCACGAYGCGCGGCCGCACGCCGGGTACGCGGAAATCCATGGCCTCACAGCGCTTATGATAGGAGCCGCGCCGGGCGCGCCAGGGCGGTCGCCAGGTCGAGGTCACCTTCACGGCTCCGTACTTGTCGGCAATCTTGCCGAGAATCGATCTGAGTAATTGCGGCAGGCAGGCGGTCGAGGTGCCGGGGTCAGTCGAGATGCCCGGCCGGTCCGGTTTTTCGTCCGGATCGAAGGCCGGCTCCGCTCCCGCCTTCTGGCCGGGTGTCAGCTTCGGCCATTCCGGGCCTTCATCTTCATCGGGCTCCGTGACGGCAGGCGAATTCGGGGCCGGCGGAGAATCGGCCTGCTCGGCGACTGGCACGGGAGCAAGAACCGGGGCGGCCGGGGGAGGGACCACGATGGCAGGCATCGCCGCCTTTGCCGGCAGGTCCAGATCGAAGGGACGTCCGGGCGGGAGCGGCGCCAGCATCATCTGGCCGTCCTCTGCGCCGGCGTGAGATGCCGACAAGGCGAAGACGATCGCGAGCAGCGGCAACGGGAACCTGAGCGGCAGAGGCGATCCGGTATTTCCTGTAGGCAAGGACTTAGGCAAAGGCATCTCAGGGGGTGGGCGCTGGCAGGAAGACGGCGCGTGTCTCGGCGCCGAGGAGCGGAAGCTGCGGCGTCTTTCCGCAGAGCGAGAGAAGTTCGGCAGGCGCGGCGGTGACCTTCTCGACGTCGAGCAACGGACGCTGCGCGCCGCCGGCATAATAGCCGGCGAGCCAGAGCACGAGCTGACTCTGGTCGTTGCTGGTCATGGCGCTGAAATCGGCGCAGGTCGCGCGGGTGAGATCGATACTCTCGGCATGTGTTGCGCCGGCGGGGGCGAGCAAGCTTCCGGCCAGAGTCGCGAGCGCCGCGATACGGTGGAGTGGTCGGACCATGCGTCTCGCTCCTGGGGCGGCTGATTCCCGCAATAAAGCCGATTCGTAACCATCTTGTCGCGGCGTGCGCCTGCTACTTGGTGCGAGCTATCGGTTTTGCGGTAAAAATTGCGTGCAATGCGTCTGGTTCATTGCCGTGGCGCGGTTGTGCGACGCGGCGAACCCTTGCGTGATTCTAGAGTAGGGGCTAATCGACTGCCGATGCGTGTGCCGCGGGTCTGGGCCCGCGAAGCGAGGTTGTCCATGCAAGCATTACCTGTACCGTCCTTGCTGAGCGACTACCTGCCGCTGGCCATCTTCATCGGCGTTTCCATGGTCATCGGTCTTGCGCTGCTGATCGCACYGTTCGCCGTCGCGTATTCAAAACCGGACGCTGAAAAGCTCTCCGCCTATGAGTGCGGTTTCAACGCGTTCGATGACGCGCGCATGAAGTTCGATGTCCGCTTCTATCTGGTCTCGATCCTGTTCATCATCTTCGATCTCGAGGTCGCCTTCCTGTTTCCCTGGGCGGTCGCGTTCGGCGATCTCGGCTGGTATGGTTTTTGGTCAATGATGATCTTTTTGGGCGTCCTGACCGTCGGATTCGTCTACGAATGGCGCAAGGGCGCGTTGGAGTGGGACTAACCGCCGGCTCGCGAGGCGCCGCCTCGGTGTTGATCTGACGGTAACGGGTTCACAAGGGTAGTTTCATGGCAATCACAGCGATCGACCGCGGCGATCCGCTCGTCGCGCCCGCGCCCCGGGGGCTGCTCGGCCCGGACGGGAAGCCGGTGGGTGCGCGCGATCCCTTCTTCGTCGAGATCAACAACGAACTCGCGGACAAGGGTTTCCTCGTCACGGCGACCGACGACCTGATCAACTGGTCGCGTACCGGATCGCTGATGTGGATGACCTTCGGCCTCGCCTGTTGCGCCGTCGAGATGATGCAGCTGTCGATGCCGCGCTATGACGTCGAGCGCTTCGGCTTCGCGCCACGCGCGTCCCCGCGCCAGTCCGACGTGATGATCGTTGCCGGAACGCTGACCAACAAGATGGCTCCGGCGCTGCGCAAGGTCTATGACCAGATGCCCGAGCCGCGCTACGTCATCTCGATGGGCTCCTGCGCCAATGGCGGCGGCTATTACCACTATAGCTACTCGGTGGTGCGCGGCTGCGACCGCATCGTGCCGATCGACATCTATGTCCCCGGCTGCCCCCCGACTGCGGAAGCGCTGCTCTATGGCGTGCTGCTGCTGCAGAAGAAGATCCGGCGCACCGGCACGATCGAACGCTAACGCCCCCGCACCCTGGCGGGGATTGCTCCGGTCGTGACGATGCGAGCGGCGAAAAGGTTGAGGTTGAGATGAGCGAAGAGCTCGTGACACTCGGTGAAGAGATCAAGGCTGCGCTGCCCGGCGCGGTCGTGAACGCTATCGTCGCCTTCGATGAGCTGACGGTCGAGGCCGAGGCTGCGTCGATCGTCCAGGTCATGGCGACGCTTCGCGACGATCCGCGCTTTCGCTTCGTGAACTTCACCGATATCGCCGGCGCCGATTATCCCGCACGCGAGAAGCGCTTCGACGTCGTCTATCATCTGCTGTCGCCGCGCCATAACCGGCGTATCCGCGTCAAGGTGCAGACCGACGAGGCGACTCCCGTTCCGTCGATCATCGATGTCTTCCCGGCCGCGAACTGGTACGAGCGCGAGGCCTATGACTTCTATGGAATCCTGTTCTCGGGGCACCCGGATCTGCGTCGAATCCTCACCGATTACGGGTTCGAGGGCTATCCGCTGCGCAAGGACTTCCCGCTGACCGGCTTCGTCGAGGTTCGCTATGACGACGAGCAGAAGCGGGTCGTCTACGAACCCGTGAAGCTCAGCCAGGAATTCAGGAATTTCGACTTTTTGAGTCYCTGGGAAGGCACGGATTACGTGCTGCCAGGTGACGAGAAGGCGAAGGGAGCCTGAACGCGATGGCTGCTGCCGACAAATCCCTGTCCGGAGGCTGTCTCTGCGGTGCGGTCCGCTTTGTGGCCGTGCCGGAGAAGCTGGAAATGGATGTCTGCCATTGCGGCATGTGCCGGAAATGGAGCGGCGGCACCTTCATGGCCGTGCCATGCACCGGGGTCACTGTGGACGATGACGCTTCGCTCAGCGTGTATCCGTCCTCCGACTGGGGCGAGCGCGTGTTCTGCAGGACCTGCGGCTCCAGTCTGTTCTGGCGGCTGCGCGGCGGAGAGGGGCATGTCGCCGTCTCCTTGCAGAGCTTCGACGACCTTTCGCCCTTTGCCTTCACCGAAGAAATCTTCATCGACGAGAAGCCAGCGCTCTATGCCTTTGCAGGAGAGCGGCCGCGCAAGACCGGCGCGCAGGTCGTCGCCGAATTCGCCGCGAAACAGGCGGGCTGAGAATGACCGAGCACAACATCCGCAATTTCTCGATCAACTTCGGGCCGCAGCACCCGGCGGCACATGGCGTGCTGCGCCTCGTGTTGGAGCTCGACGGTGAGATCGTCGAGCGCGTCGATCCGCATATCGGCTTGCTGCATCGCGGCACCGAGAAGCTGATCGAAGCCAAGACCTATCTGCAGGCGCTGCCCTATTTCGACCGGCTCGACTATGTCGCGCCGATGAACCAGGAGCATGCCTATTCGCTCGCGGTCGAGAAGCTGATGGGGGTGACCGTGCCGCGGCGCGGCCAGCTCATCCGCGTGCTCTATTCCGAGATCGGCCGCATCCTCTCGCATATCCTCAACGTCACCACGCAGGCGATGGACGTCGGTGCGCTGACGCCGCCGCTCTGGGGCTTCGAGGAACGCGAGAAGCTGATGATCTTCTATGAGCGGGCCTGTGGCGCGCGCATGCATGCGGCCTATGTCCGGCCGGGCGGCGTTCACCAGGACCTGCCGCCCTCGCTGATCCACGATATCGCCGAATGGTGCGACCCCTTCCTCAAGGTCTGCGACGACCTCGAAGGACTGCTCACCGACAATCGCATCTTCAAGCAGCGCAATGTCGATATCGGCGTCGTCGATCTCGACACCTGCTGGAAATGGGGCTTCTCGGGCGTGATGGTGCGCGGCTCCGGCGCCGCCTGGGACCTGCGCAAGAGCCAGCCTTACGAATGCTATGAGGAGATGGAATTCGACATCCCCATCGGCAAGAACGGCGACTGCTACGACCGCTACTGCATCCGCATGGAAGAGATGCGCCAATCCGTGCGCATCATGAAGCAGTGCTGCGAGAAGCTGCTGACTGCCGATGGTGGCGGCCCGGTCTCCTCGCTGGACGGCAAGATGGTGCCGCCGAAGCGCGGCGAGATGAAGCGCTCGATGGAAGCGCTCATCCACCATTTCAAGCTCTACACCGAGGGCTACAAGGTCCCGGAAGGCGAGGTCTATGCCGCCGTCGAAGCGCCAAAGGGCGAGTTCGGCGTCTATCTCGTCTCCGACGGAACCAACAAGCCCTATCGCTGCAAGATCAAGGCTCCGGGCTTCGCCCATCTCCAGGCCATGGATTTCATGTGCCGCAAGCACATGCTGGCGGACGTCTCCGCAATCCTCGGCTCTCTCGACATCGTTTTTGGTGAGGTGGACCGCTAATGTCCGTCCGTCGTCTCGCGCCCGATCACGTTCAACCCGCGTCCTTCGCCTTCACTGCGGCGAACGAGAACTGGGCTGATCAGCAGATCGCCAAATATCCGGAAGGCCGGCAGGCTTCCGCCGTGATTCCGCTGTTGTGGAAGGCCCAGGAACAGCATCACGGCTGGGTTCCGCGCGCCGCGATCGAGGCGGTGGCGAAGAAGCTCTCGATGGCACCGATGCGCGTGCTGGAGATCGCGACCTTCTACACCATGTTCAATCTGCAGCCGGTCGGAGCCCATTTCATCCAGCTCTGCGGCACGACGCCTTGCGCCTTGCGCGGTGCCGAGGCGCTGAAGAAGGTCTGCGAAGACGTCATCGGCCCGCAATCGACCGTATCTGCCGATGGCAAACTGTCCTGGCTCGAGGTCGAATGCCTCGGCGCCTGCTGCAACGCCCCGATGGCGCAGGTCAATTTCGACTATTACGAAGACCTGACGCCCGAGAATTTCCGCGCGCTCCTCGACGATCTGCGACATGATCGGCCGACGAAGCCCGGCCCGCAGATCGACCGCTCCTGCTCGGAACCGGTCGGCGGTGGCGAAACGCTGAAGGATCCGGGCCTTTATGACGGCTCCGTGATCGGGGCCGGCAACTGGCAGGCTCGCGTCACCGAACAGCGCAAGGCAGCGGCCGAGGCTGCAGCTGCCACGGCTGCGGCGGAGGCAGCGGCCAAGGCGGCTGAGGCGACGCCGGCAGCGGTTGCGACCAAGCTTGCGACCGAGACGGCGGCTCCCGCCCGTCCGAAGCCTTCGTCCCCGGCCCAGCCTGCGGGCTCCGCGCAGGACACACCGGCAGCCGGCGGCAAGGTCGACAAGGACGCCGTTGCTGAATCTGCGAAGCCGGCCGATGCGCCGGCGCGCCGTACGCGGGCTGCCAAGCCCAGCGACAAGCCGAAAGAGTGAGGCGAGACATGCTCGCAGATCGCGACCGCATCTTTACGAACCTCTACGGCCGGCACGACCTGTCGCTGAAGGGCGCCATGGCGCGTGGCGCCTGGGACGGCACCAAGTTCCTGCTCGAGCAGGGGCGCGACTGGATCATCGACGAGATGAAGCGCTCGGGCCTGCGCGGGCGCGGCGGCGCCGGCTTCCCGACCGGACTCAAGTGGTCGTTCATGCCGAAGCAGAACGACGGGCGTCCGCATTACCTCGTCGTCAATGCCGACGAATCGGAGCCCGGCACCTGCAAGGACCGCGAGATCATGCGCAACGACCCGCATACGCTGGTCGAAGGCTGCCTGATCGCTTCCTTCGCGATGGGCGCGCATGCGGCCTACATCTATATTCGCGGCGAGTACGTCCGGGAGCGCGAGGCGTTGCAGCGCGCCGTCGACGAGGCCTATGCGGCAAACCTCATCGGCAAGAACAACAAGCACGGCTATCCGTTTGATCTCTATGTGCATCACGGGGCCGGGGCTTATATCTGCGGTGAAGAGACGGCACTTCTGGAGAGCCTCGAAGGCAAGAAGGGCATGCCGCGGCTGAAGCCGCCATTCCCGGCCAATGTCGGCCTCTATGGCTGCCCGACCACCGTCAACAACGTCGAGTCGATTGCGGTGGCGCCGACCATCCTGCGCCGCGGCGCGAACTGGTTCTCCTCGCTCGGCAATCCAAACAATGTCGGCACCAAGCTGTTCTGCGTCTCGGGCCATGTGAACAAGCCCTGCAACGTCGAAGAGGTGATGGGCATCCCGTTCCGCGAGCTGATCGACCGCCATTGCGGCGGCATCCGCGGCGGCTGGGACAACCTGCTCGCGGTCATCCCCGGCGGCTCTTCCGTGCGCATGGTGCCCGCCGAGCAGATCATCGACACGCCGATGGATTTCGATTCGCTCTCGAAGCTGCGCTCGGGCCTTGGCACCGCCGCGGTGATCGTCATGGATAAGTCGACCGATATCGTCCGCGCCATTGCCCGCATCAGCTATTTCTACAAGCATGAGAGCTGCGGCCAGTGCACGCCGTGCCGCGAGGGCACGGGCTGGATGTGGCGCGTGCTCAACCGCATGGCCGAGGGCAGGGCGCAGAAGCGCGAGATCGACATGCTGCTGGACGTCACCAAGCAGGTCGAAGGCCACACGATCTGCGCGCTGGGCGATGCCGCGGCCTGGCCGATCCAGGGGCTGATCGCGCATTTCCGTCACGAGATCGAAAAGCGCATCGACGATTATGCCGCCAATCCGCATTCCGAGCCGGCGCGGCTGATGGCGGCGGAGTAAGACCATGACCAAACTCGTCATCGACGGCATCGAGGTCGACGTCCCGGCCGATTACACCGTGCTCCAGGCCTGCGAGGCTGCCGGCGCCGAGGTGCCGCGCTTCTGCTTCCATGAGCGCCTCTCGATCGCCGGCAATTGCCGCATGTGCCTCGTCGAGGTGAAGGGCGGGCCGCCGAAGCCCCAGGCCTCCTGCGCCATCGGCGTGCGCGACCTGCGCCCCGGCCCGAATGGCGAGCCGCCGGTCGTCTCGACCAAGTCGCCGATGGTCAAGAAGGCGCGCGAAGGGGTGATGGAGTTCCTGCTCATCAACCACCCGCTCGACTGCCCGATCTGCGACCAGGGCGGCGAGTGCGACCTGCAGGACCAGGCGATGGCCTATGGCGTGGACAATTCCCGCTATGCCGAGAACAAGCGCGCGGTCGAGGACAAGTATATCGGCCCGTTGGTGAAGACGACCATGACGCGCTGCATCCACTGCACGCGCTGCGTCCGCTTCACCACCGAAGTCGCCGGCGGCACCGATCTCGGCGCCATTGGCCGCGGCGAGGACATGGAGATCACGACCTATCTCGAACAGGCGATGGGCTCGGAACTCCAGGGCAATATCGTCGATCTTTGCCCGGTCGGCGCGCTGACCTCGCGGCCCTACCAGAACAAGGCCCGGCCCTGGGAGCTGACCAAGACTGAATCCGTCGACGTGATGGATGCGGTCGGCTCCGCCATCCGGGTCGATTCCCGTGGCCGCGAAGTGATGCGCATCCTGCCGCGCATCAACGAGGCGGTGAACGAGGAGTGGATCTCCGACAAGACCCGCCATGTCGTCGACGGCCTGCGCACGCAGCGTCTCGACCGGCCCTATATCCGGCAGAACGGCGCGCTGAAGCCTGCAAGCTGGAACGAGGCCTTTGCGCTGATCGCGGACCGGCTGAACGCGACCGGGCCTGAGCGCGTCGGCGCGATCGTTGGCGACCTTGCCGCGGTCGAGGAGGTTTTCGCGCTGAAGAGCCTGATGGCCGCGCTTGGCGTCGGCAATATCGACAGCCGCCAGGATGGTACGAAGCTGCATCCCAGGCATGGTCGCGCCAGCTACCTCCTCAATGCCGGCATCGCCGGGATCGAGGATGCGACCTCGCTGCTGATCATCGGCGCCAATCCGCGCAGGGAAGCGCCGATCCTCAACGCCCGCATCCGCAAGCGCTGGCTGCGCGGTGACTTCAAGGTCTCGCTGATCGGCGAACAGGCCGATCTGACCTACGCCCATGACTATCTCGGCGCTGGTCCCGAGACCCTCGCCGATCTCGTCAAGCGCGCTCCGGCTGCCGGCGACAAGCCGATGGTTCTGGTCGGGCAGGGCGCTCTCGCCCGCGCGGACGGCGAGGCGATCCTCTCGCTCGCCGCCAAGGCGGCACAGGTGCTGGGCGCGGTCAAGGACGGCTGGAACGGCTTCGGCGTGCTGCACACCGCAGCCGCCCGCGTCGGTGCGCTCGATCTCGGCTTCGTGCCGGGCGAGGGTGCACGCGATGTCGTCGGCATGGTTTCGCCCGGCGCACTCGACGTGCTGTTCCTGCTCGGCGCCGACGAGGTCGAAGTCCCGGCCGGGGCTTTCGTGATCTATCAGGGTACCCATGGCGACCGTGGCGCGCATCGCGCCGATGTCATCCTCCCGGGCGCCGCCTATACCGAGAAGTCCGGCACCTATGCCAACACCGAGGGCAGGGTGCAGATGACCGATCGTGCCACTTTCCCGCCGGGCGATGCCCGCGAGGATTGGGCGATCCTGCGGGCGCTCTCCGGTGTGCTCGGCAAGACCCTGCCCTTCGACTCGCTCGCGGCGCTGCGCCAGGCACTCTACGCTGCCCATCCCCATTTCGCCGGGCTCGATACGCTTCCGGCCGCTGACGCCTCTTCGCTTGGCGCCCTTGCGGGACTTGGCGGCAAGACCGACAAGGCTGGCTTCGCCTCGCCGGTCGCTGATTTCTACCAGACCAACCCGATCGCGCGTGCCTCGGCCGTGATGGCGGAATGCTCGGCGCTGGCCTCCGGCCGGATGCGGCAGGCGGCGGAGTAAGGCCAGATGAACTGGGATATCGTCCTCGATCTCGCGATCATTCTCGGCAAGAGCCTGCTGCTGCTGGTTTGCCTGCTCGTCTTCATCGCCTTCATCCTGCTGGCGGACCGCAAGATCTGGGCGGCGGTGCAGCTTCGGCGCGGCCCGAACGTGGTCGGGCCGTTCGGCCTGTTCCAGAGTTTCGCCGACCTGCTGAAATTCGTCTTCAAGGAGCCGATCGTCCCGTCGAGCTCCAACAAGGGCGTCTTCCTGCTCGCCCCGCTGGTCTCCTGCGTGCTCTCGCTCGCGGCCTGGGCGGTCATCCCGGTCGCGGATGGCTGGGCGATCGCCGACATCAATGTCGGCATCCTCTACATCTTCGCGATCTCGTCGCTCGGCGTCTATGGCGTGATCATGGGCGGCTGGGCCTCGAACTCGAAATACCCGTTCCTCGGCGCCCTGCGCTCAGCGGCCCAGATGGTCTCCTACGAAGTCTCGATCGGCTTCGTCATCATCACCGTCCTGCTCTGCGTCGGCTCGCTGAACCTGTCAGCCATCGTGGAGGCGCAGAACACGAGCTGGGGCATGCTGCGCTGGTTCTTCCTGCCGCTGTTCCCGATGTTCGTGGTCTTCTTCATCTCGGCCCTGGCCGAGACGAACCGGCCGCCCTTCGATCTGCCGGAAGCGGAGTCCGAGCTCGTCGCCGGCTTCATGGTCGAGTACTCCTCGACGCCGTATCTGCTGTTCATGCTCGGCGAATACGTGGCGATCATGACCATGTGCTCGCTGACCACGATCCTGTTCCTCGGGGGGTGGCTGCCGCCGTTCCCGATCGCGCCCTTCACCTGGCTGCCCGGCGTGTTCTGGTTCGCGCTCAAAATCTGCCTGGTGTTCTTCATGTTCGCCATGGTGAAGGCCTTCGTGCCGCGCTACCGCTATGACCAGCTGATGCGCCTCGGTTGGAAGGTGTTCCTGCCGATCTCCCTGGTCTCGGTGGTGGTCGTGGCGGCAGTGCTGCAGATCACTGGCTGGGGGCCGGTGCGCTGATGGAATTATCCGCTGCGGGGCTGATCGGCGCTGCCGTCGGTCTGGTCCTGGGGTGGGTGGACTACAAGGTCGTCGGAGATCTCGTCGAGCGCGCGCTGCGCCGGACGKACACCTCGACGACACGCGAGGAGAAGGACGATTACGAACGGCGCATCAGGCTGTTCAGGATCGTCTTTCTGATCGGCACCATGGGGTTCTTCCCCATTCTGGGTTACCTGCTCGGCCGTCTGCTGTTCGGTTGAGTTTGTGAAGAGGATGAGAGCGATGTCACTCGCGCAAGCCGCCAAAGGGCTGCTTCTCAAGGAGTTCGTTTCGGCGTTCTTCCTGTCGATGCGCTATTTCTTCAAGCCGAAGGCGACGCTCAACTATCCCTTCGAGAAGGGCGTGCTTTCGCCGCGCTTCCGCGGCGAGCATGCGTTGCGCCGTTATCCCAATGGCGAGGAGCGCTGCATTGCCTGCAAGCTCTGCGAGGCGATCTGCCCGGCCCAGGCCATCACGATCGAGGCCGGTCCGCGACGCAATGACGGCACGCGTCGCACCACGCGCTACGACATCGACATGACGAAGTGCATCTATTGCGGCTTCTGTCAGGAAGCCTGCCCGGTGGACGCCATCGTCGAGGGGCCGAACTTCGAATTCGCGACCGAAACCCGCGAAGAACTGTTCTACGACAAGGCAAAACTGCTGGCGAACGGTGATCGCTGGGAGCGCGAGATCGCGCGCAACATCGCGATGGATGCGCCGTATCGCTGAGGCGGTGAAGACCTCCGCGGCTCCGGGCATCCGGGGCAGCGGGCAGGGATGACGAGGGATGGGGAGCGTCGCGCGGTTGTCGCGTCCGGCGGGCCTCTCTATAGACGCTCAAAACTGTGCCTGACTCGCTCGGGCACGCTTGAAACAGGGCCGCCCGCAAGGGCGGAAGGGCTGACCGAGATGAACGCCGCAGCGGCATTCTTCTATCTGTTCTCTGGCATCACCGTCGCTTCGGCGTTCATGGTGGTGTCGTCGCGCAACCCCGTTCATTCGGTGCTGTTCCTGATCCTGGCCTTCGTCAATGCGGCTGGCCTGTTCCTGCTGCTCGGGGCCGAGTTCCTCGCGATGCTGCTGGTCGTCGTCTATGTCGGCGCGGTCGCGGTGCTCTTCCTCTTCGTGGTGATGATGCTCGACGTCGACTTCGCCGAGTTCCGCCAGGGCTTCCTGAACTACCTGCCGGTCGGGGCGCTGGTCGGGCTGATCTTCCTGGTCGAACTGCTGCTGGTGGTTGGCGCCTGGGTGATCGATCCGAAGATCGTCAGCACGCCCGTCGCCGCGATCCCGGCCAATATCAGCAACACCGAGGCGCTCGGCCAGGTGCTTTACACCCAGTATGTCTATTACTTCCAGGCGGCCGGTCTGGTGCTGCTCGTCGCCATGATCGGCGCGATCGTCCTGACGCTGCGCGACCGTCCCGGCGTCAAGCGCCAGAATGTCGTCGCCCAGAACGCCCGCACCAAGGAAACCGCGATGGAAGTGCGCAAGGTGCCCTCGCGCGCCGGCCTGCCTGAGGAGACCGTCTGATGATCGGCCTGGGACATTATCTCGCGGTCGGCGCGATCCTGTTCACGCTTGGCGTGCTCGGTATCTTCATCAACCGCAAGAACGTCATCGTCATCCTGATGTCGATCGAGCTCATCCTGCTCGCGGTCAACATCAACTTCGTGGCCTTCTCGTCGTTCATGAACGATCTCGTCGGCCAGGTCTTTGCGCTCCTGGTGTTGACTGTCGCGGCGGCGGAAGCCGCGATCGGCCTCGCCATTCTTGTCGTCTACTTCCGAAATCGCGGCACGATCGCGGTGGAAGACATCAACATGATGAAAGGCTGAGCGCGCCTGCGCGCCCTGCTAGCTGCCATGTATCACGCGATCGTCTTCCTCCCGCTCCTCGGCTTCCTGATCGCCGGCCTCTTCGGCCGGCTGATCGGATCACGCGCCTCGGAGATCGTCACCACCTCGCTGCTGATGGTCTCGGCCGTCCTGTCCTGGATCGCCTTCTTCAATGTCGGCTTCGGCGCGGGCACCACGCGCATCCAGGTGGCGACCTGGCTCGCATCCGCCGATCTGCGCGTCGACTGGGCTTTCCGCGTCGACACGCTGACAGCGGTCATGCTGGTCGTCGTCAACACCGTCTCCTCGCTCGTGCACCTCTACTCGATCGGCTACATGCACGAGGATCCGCACCGGCCGCGCTTCTTCGCCTATCTCTCGCTCTTCACCTTCGCCATGCTGATGCTGGTGACGGCGGACAACTTGGTCCAGATGTTCTTCGGTTGGGAAGGCGTCGGTCTCGCCTCCTATCTGCTGATCGGCTTCTGGTACCAGAAGCCCTCGGCGAACGCGGCTGCGATCAAGGCTTTCGTCGTCAACCGCGTCGGCGATTTCGGTTTCCTCCTCGGCCTCGCCCTGGTCTTCGTGCTGTTCGGCTCGGTCACCTTCGACAGCATCTTCCCGAAGGCGGGCGAACTGACCGGCCAGACCTTCCGGTTCCTCGGCTATGAGTGGAACGCGCTGACCCTGACCTGCCTGCTGCTGTTMATGGGCGCTATGGGCAAGTCGGCGCAGTTCCTGCTCCACACCTGGCTGCCTGACGCGATGGAAGGCCCGACTCCGGTCTCGGCACTGATTCATGCCGCGACCATGGTCACCGCCGGCGTCTTCATGGTGGCGCGCCTGTCGCCGATCTTCGAATATGCGCCGGTCGCAATGACCGTCGTCGTCGTCATCGGCGCAACCACCGCCTTTTTCGCGGCGACCGTCGGTCTGGTGCAGAACGACATCAAGCGCGTGATCGCCTATTCGACCTGCTCGCAGCTCGGCTACATGTTTGTCGCGCTGGGCGTCGGAGCGTATTCCGCCGGTATCTTCCACCTCTTCACCCACGCCTTCTTCAAGGCGCTGCTGTTCCTCGGGGCCGGCTCGGTCATCCACGCGATGCACCATGAGCAGGACATGCGTCACATGGGTGGGCTGCGGAAGCACATTCCCTTCACCGCGGCCGCGATGACGATCGGCACGCTGGCGCTGACCGGCTTTCCGTTCTTCGCCGGGTACTTCTCGAAGGATGCGATCATCGAGAGCGCCTTCGCGGCCAAGCATGGCTTCGCCACCGACTACGCCTTCGTGCTGCTGGTCGTGGCTGCCTGCTTCACCTCGTTCTACTCCTGGCGCCTGTATTTCATGACCTTCGAGGGGCGTCCGCGCTGGGCCGGCCACGGCCATGACGCGCATGGTCATGACGATCACGCTCATGCCGCGCACGCCCATGGTCACGATGACCACGCCCATGCCGGACATGGCCATGACGGTCACGGCGATCACGCGCACCAGCCGCATGAAAGCCCGCTCAGCATGCTCGTGCCGCTTGCGGTGCTCGCGCTCGGTGCCGTTGCCGCCGGCTTCGTCTTCAAGGAAGCCTTCATCGGCCACGACTACGAGCATTTCTGGAAGGCCTCGCTGTTCACCGGCAAGGACAACCACATCCTGCATGCGATGCACGAGGTTCCCGGCTGGGTCGTGGCCTCGCCCTTTATCGCGATGGTGCTCGGCTTCGTTGGCGCGCTCTACTGCTACGTGCTGCGCCCGGACGTGCCAGGCAAGCTCGCGAAGGCGAACCCAGTCCTGTACCGCTTCCTGCTCAACAAGTGGTATTTCGACGAGATCTACGACTTCCTGTTCGTTCGTCCGGCTAAATGGCTCGGCCGCTTCCTCTGGAAGAAGGGCGACGGCTTCATCATCGACGGTTTCGGCCCCGATGGCGTCTCGGCTCGGGTGGTCGATGTCACCAACCGCGTCGTCCGGCTCCAGACCGGTTTTGTCTATCACTATGCCTTCGCCATGCTGATCGGCGTCGCGGGCCTGGTGACCTGGTATTTGCTGACTCGCGGGTGAGATGATGTTCGGTTTCGGTATCCTCACCGGTCTACTCGTCCTGCCGCTGGTTGGCGCCGCCTTCATCCTGGCGCAGCGCGGCGACGAGGCTTCGGTCAGCTCCAACGCTCGCTATGTCGCGTTGGCGACGACGATCGCGACCTTCTTCCTGGCTTGTGTCGCCTGGGGCCGGTTTGACTCGGCCAATCCGGCCTTCCAGCTGGTCGAGACCCATGGCTGGGTCTCGGATGCGATCAGGTTCAAGCTCGGCGTCGACGGTTTCTCATTCCCGTTCGTGGTGCTGACCGCCTTCCTGATGCCGTTCTGCATCCTCGCGTCCTGGACGTCGGTCGAGAAGCGGGTTCGCGAATACATGGTCGCGTTCCTGATCCTTGAGACGCTGATGATCGGTGTCTTCGTCGCGCTCGACCTCGTGCTGTTCTACGTCTTCTTCGAAGCCGGCCTGATCCCGATGTTCCTGATCATCGGCATCTGGGGCGGCAAGCGCCGCGTCTACGCGTCCTACAAGTTCTTCCTCTACACGCTGCTCGGCTCGGTGCTGATGCTGCTCGCGCTGATGGCGATGTACTGGAATGCCGGTACCACCGACATCCCGACGCTGCTTGCGCATAAGTTCCCGGTCTCGATGCAGCCCTGGCTCTGGCTCGCCTTCTTCGCATCCTTCGCCGTGAAGATGCCGATGTGGCCGGTCCATACCTGGCTGCCTGACGCCCACGTGGAAGCACCGACCGCGGGCTCCGTCATCCTGGCGGCGATCCTGCTGAAGATGGGCGGCTACGGCTTCATCCGTTTCTCGATCCCGATGTTCCCGGAAGCCTCGGCGATGTTTGCGCCGCTGGTCTTCGCGCTCTCCGTCATCGCCATCATCTACACCTCGCTGGTGGCGCTGATGCAGGAGGACATCAAGAAGCTGATCGCCTACTCGTCCGTCGCCCATATGGGTTTCGTCACCATGGGCCTCTTCACCCTGACGCCGCAGGGCATTCAGGGTGCGATGTTCCAGATGGTCAGCCACGGGCTGGTCTCCGGCGCACTCTTCCTTTGCGTCGGCGTGATCTATGACCGCATGCATACCCGCGAGATCGCCGCCTATGGCGGGCTGGTCAACCGGATGCCGCGTTACGCCGTCGCCTTCATGGTCTTCACCATGGCCAATGTCGGGCTGCCCGGCACGGCCGGCTTCGTCGGTGAGTTCCTGACCATCCTGGGGGCCTTCAAGGCCAATCCCTGGGTCGCGTTCTTTGCAGCTTTCGGCGTCATCCTCTCGGCTGGCTATGCGCTCTGGCTCTATCGCCGCGTCGTGTTCGGCGAACTGGTGAAGCCCGAGCTCAAGAGCATCACCGATCTCAACACCCGCGAGGTCGTCATCCTCGCTCCGCTGATGCTGCTGACGATCTGGTACGGCATTGCGCCGGGTACCATCCTCGACGCCTTCGCCGCGCCGACCGAAGCCCTCATCAAGAATTATCAGGCCGCACTCACCGCCGCGAAAACGGYGATGCTGGTCGTACAGTAAGGTTTGGCAGCAATGACCTTGCCCGCCCTCGGCCCAGCTCTGCCGGAAATCACCCTCGCCATCGGCGCGATCGCCATGGTGCTCTACGGCGCCATCCGCGGCGAGGGCGCGACCCGTACGCTCGAAGCCTTCGGACTTGCCTTGCTCGCGCTAGCGCTCGTGATGGTGCTCTCGGGCACCGGCAAGGCGGTGACCTTCAACGGCGGCTTCGTCGCAGACGGTTTCGCGCGCTTCATGAAGGCACTGACCCTGATCGGTGCCGGCGCGGCGATCGTGCTCGCAGGCGATTTCATGCGCCGCGACGGCTCGATGCGTTTCGAGTTCCCCGTGCTGGTCGTGCTCGCCACGATCGGCATGATGATGATGATCTCGGCCAGCGACCTGATCGGCCTTTATATCGGTCTCGAGCTGCAGAGCCTTGCGCTCTATGTCGTCGCCGCCTTCGACCGCGACAATACCAGGTCGACCGAAGCGGGCCTGAAATACTTTGTCCTCGGCGCGCTGTCCTCGGGCATGCTGCTCTATGGCAGCTCGCTGGTCTATGGCTTCACCGGCACCGTGACCTATTCCGGCATCGCACAGGCGGTCCACGGCGAGCATATTAGCCTTGGGCTGATCTTCGGCATCGTCTTCGTCGCCGCCGGCCTTGCCTTCAAGATCTCGGCCGTGCCCTTCCACATGTGGACACCGGACGTCTATGAGGGTGCGCCGACGCCGGTCGCCGCCTTCTTCGCGACTGCGCCCAAGATGGCTGCGATGGCGATGATGGTTCGCATCTTCGTCGGGGCGTTCCCGGGCGCGCTGCATGAGTGGCAGCAGATCATCATCTTCATGTCGATCGCCTCGATGGCGCTCGGTGCCTTCGCTGCCATCGGCCAGCGCAACATCAAGCGCCTGCTCGCCTATTCCTCTATCGCCAATATGGGCTACGCGCTGGTTGGCCTCGCGACGGGAACGGCAGCGGGCGTCCAGGGCGTGATGACCTATATGGCGATCTATCTCGCCACGACGCTTGCCGCTTTTGCCTGCGTTCTGATGATGCGCCGCAACGGCAAGCCGGTCGAAGACATCTCCGAGCTTGCCGGGCTCTCGCGTACCAATCCCTGGATGGCTTTCGCGCTGGCGATGATGATGTTCTCGCTCGCCGGCATTCCGCCGCTGGCCGGTTTCTGGGCGAAGTTCTACGTTTTCTATGCCGCGATCGATGCCAAGCTCTACGCACTTGCTGTGATCGGCGTGGTGACCAGCGTGGTCGGCGCCTACTACTACCTGCGCGTCATCAAGGTGATGTATTTCGACGAGGCGAAGCCGGCCTTCGAGAAGGGAGACATCGGCGTGCGCGGCGTGCTGCTGGTCTCGACCCTGTTCGTGCTGATGCTCTCCTTCGTGCCGGCCCCGCTGTTCGACTCGGCTGCTGCTGCCGCCAAGTCGCTGTTCTAAGGGGGCGGGCGGCGTGCTCGGCGAGGCGGCGCGCGCCGCCGGCTACCGGCTGATCGTGCGGGACGCGGTAGGCTCGACCATGGAAGAGGCGCGTCGCGCCTCCGACCAGGGCGACCCTGGCTTGCTCTGGATCGTGGCTCGCAGCCAAAGCGCCGGGCGTGGCCGTCATGGCCGCAACTGGGGCTCACCGCCAGGAAATCTCTACGCCAGCCTCTTGCTCGTGCAGCCCTGCGAACCTGCGCTGGCGCCGCAGCTCGGGTTTGTTGCCGGCCTCGCCTTGCATGACGCCGCAGCTAGKGTGACCGGCCTCTCTGCTCCGCGCCTTGTTTTGAAATGGCCCAACGACCTGCTGATCGACCGCGCCAAGACGGCGGGGCTGCTGCTCGAAGGCGAGAGCCGGGCAGGGCGCTTTGCGGTCACCATCGGCATGGGCGTCAATGTCGCCAGCCGACCGGACGATACCCCTTATCCCGCGACCTTCCTGAAGGCCGAAGACCAGGCTGCGAGTATCGAGGCTCTGCTGGCCGCGCTCAGCGACGCCTGGGTTGCCCGCTTCAATGCCTGGTCATTGCCGGGCGGCTTTGGCCCGGCCCGGGCGGCCTGGCTCGAACGTGCAGCATTCCTCGGCGAGACCATCACCCTGCGCCTGGCGGAGGGGCCGCTGAGCGGTCGCTTCCTTGGCCTCGATGCTTCGGGTCGGCTCGAGCTCGATGTCGCAGGCGCGCGACATCTGGTTGACGCAGGCGATCTCTATTTCGGCCCTCCCGGCTGAACGGCTACGCCTGTCCCAGAGCGGCTCCTGTCGCGCTTCCACGGCC
>NZ_JBFTLD010000086.1:0-23332 GCF_056396265.1 Allobosea sp. 05T422_2
GACCTATGAGGCGCCCTCGGAGGAGGGGCCGGGCACGGTGCCGCTCTATGAGTACACCTGGAACCACACGACGCTGCAATGGCTGAAGAGCGATCGCTCGATCACCTATCTGCAGTGCCTGTTCCCGCATGACCGGCTGGTCGCGAGCGCCCGCGAGATGATCGCACGCTTCCCGGACGAGGTGCTGCCTCATCACGAGTTCATCCGCTTCGGTGGACGCGTGACCGCGAGCGCCTTGCCGATTCTGCGCTACACGACCCCGGAGCGGCTGAACGAGATCATCGCGCTGCATGAGGAGGCGGGCGTGATGATCGCGAACCCGCATGTCGTCTCGCTCGAAGGCGGCAGCCGCCACAAGCGCGCCGATGCCGACCAGCTCGGCTTCAAGCACGAGGTCGATCCCTACGGGCTGCTGAACCCCGGCAAGATGGATAGTTTTGTCGCGAAACCCGGCTGATCAGGCGAAGAAGGCGAGCTTCTCGTCGACCGGGAGCGCTTCGATCTTGCGCAGCTCGACCTCCGACGTCGTCGCCGCGGCTCTCGGCTTCGGCGCAGCCACTGTGACCGCAGCCTCGGGGGCTTCCGCGAAGACGAGGTCTTCCTCTATCATCTGAATCGTGCTGAGCCGCCGATGATTGGAGGCTCTCGTTCGGATGCGCGGGGTCTCGTGCAGGGTGGAGCGCGGCTTGTCGTCGATCTCGACGATCTCGATGTCGTCATAGGTCGAGAGTGGAACGGCCTCGCGCAGATCAAGCGCCTTGGCAGGCATCGGGGGCGGCGTGATCCGGCTTGTGTCGGGGGCGACATGCATGCTGCCGGCGATGGCCCGCAGGCTGCTGTCGAGCATGGCAATCGTGTCGGCGATCTTGCCGATCTGCTGCGCGGTGCCCTCGACAACGGCGCTTGCCGCATAGATCTCCGTCGCCCGCCGATCGAGCAGGTCGCACATCACTTCCGCCGCGCCACTCTCGCGCAGGCCCCAGGCAGCTTCCTGGATGCTCTCGGTCGCGCCGACGATGCTGCCGGCCGCGGTCTCGATACGTGCAGCGAGACGCGACGACGGCTCGCCGGCCTTGCCGCTGATCCGTTCCAGATCGCTGCGCAGATCCATGATCAGCGCGATGGCCTCGCTCACATCTGGTCCGCTCGACGCCGGAGCAGCAGAGACGCCCATGGCATGCTGCAGCCTGTCGATGGCAGCCAGCACCTGAGCGGTGTCGGCCTGCCGGTTTCGCTTGGCGTGCTCGGCCATGAACCAGCGCCCGCGCGCGGTCTCCATCACTGCCGCGGCGATAGCCTCGTAGTCGGTCTCGCTCAGCGGTGTCAGCGAACGCGCGTCGCCCATGACGAACCTGCTCTCGGGGAGACTGACCGATTCGGGCCGGGCAGTCGTGATGATCCAGCGAAAACCGTGCGACAGAATTGATTAAGGAAGTGCTGCCATGCGGCATCGAAAGGCGCCTCGATGCACAAAAAAACCGGAGCGCGCCGATCACGCGGTGGGAGCGTTCGCGGCGACAGCGATGCAGCGCGACGACGCTTGCCAAGCGTGCCCGGCACGGCGATACAGGTTTCGGGGATAGGGCCTGACCTGGCATTAGGGTGCCATGCGCGGACGGAGGTCCGATGAGGCCGATCGAGGGACATCAGGGAGACCATGGCGAGCCTCGACACCGCCGAACCCCAGGCCGTCTTTCACGACGATGCAGGTAGCCTCGCCATCGAGCTGACCGGCTCCTGGAGCGCCGAGCGCGCGCCGCGCATTGAGGAATTGATCGCTGAAATGGGCGAACGCATCGCCTCGGTGTCGCGCGCGACCCTCGATCTCTCCGCGATCATCCGGCTCGATACGCTCGGCGCCTATGTTCTCAACCGGCTGAAGAACCAGCGCGAGGCCGCCGGGGGCTCGGTCGAACTCGTCAGCCGGAGGCCGGAGCACGCGGTGCTGCTGGCCGAGGTCAATATCCACGACTGCTCCGTCCCGCCGACGGTCCATCATTTCGGCATTGTCAGCGTGCTGGTGAATATCGGCGAGGCCATGGTCCGCTTCGGGCGCGACATGGTCGGCGGAGCGATGTTCCTCGGCGAGGTGGTGGTCGGCTCCGTCAGCGTCATGTTCGGTCCGCGCAAGTTCAGGGGACCGCCGCTCGTCAATCAGATCGAGCTGATCGCCTTCAATGGCGCGCCGATCATCATGCTGATCTCGTTTCTGGTCGGCTGCATCGTCGCCCAGCAGGGCATATTCCAGCTGCAGCAGTTCGGCGCTTCGGCCTTCGTCGTCAATTTGACGGGCATCCTGATTCTGCGCGAGCTCGGGGTACTGCTCACCTCGATCATGATTGCCGGCCGTTCAGGCTCGGCCTTCACCGCCGAGATCGGCTCGATGAAGATGCGCGAGGAAATCGACGCCTTGCGGGTGATGGGGCTCGACCCGATCGAGGTCCTCGTCGTTCCCCGCATCCTGGCGTTGATCATCTCGCTGCCGATCCTCACCTTCATCTCTTCCATGGCCGGCCTGGCGGGTGCGGCGCTGGTGAGCTGGCTCTATGGCGGCATCGGCATCGATACCTTCCTGGCGCGCCTCCAGTCGGTGATCACCTGGAAGCATTTCGCCGTCGGGCTGATCAAGGCTCCTTTCATGGCCTTCGTCATCGGTCTGATCGCCTCGATCGAAGGTCTCGCCGTCCAGGGCTCGGCCGAGTCGCTCGGCCGTCAGGTCACGGCCTCGGTGGTGAAGGCGATCTTCATGGTCATCCTGGTGGACGGGCTTTTCGCCATGTTCTTTGCATCCATCCAGTTTTGAGGGCGGTGGGCCGGGCATGAGCGCAAACTGGGGCCAGTCGGCGGGATATCCGCCGTCGCATGACGCGGCCGAACCGTCCGGGAGCAACCAGGACGCGCCGGAGCCTGTCATCAAGGTGCGCAATCTCAAGGTCGCCTTCGGGGACAAGGTGATCATGGACGGCCTCGATCTCGACGTCATGCGCGGCGAGATCCTCGGTTTCGTCGGTGGGTCCGGCACGGGAAAATCCGTCCTCACCCGCACGATCCTCGGGCTCGTGCGCAAGCAGCGCGGCACGATCGAGGTCTTCGGTGAGAATGTCGACGATCTCGAAGGGCCTGCGCGACGCGCCCTTGAACAGCGCTTTGGCGTCATGTTCCAGCACGGCGCTCTCTTCTCGGCTCTCAGCGTCAAGCAGAACATCCAGGTGCCGATGCGGGAATACCTGAAGCTGTCGCCCACGCTGCTCGACGAGATGGCGATGCTCAAGCTCGAGATGGTCGGTCTCAGGCCCGATGCGGCGGACAAGGCGCCTTCCGAGCTTTCGGGCGGCATGATCAAGCGCGCGGCGCTCGCGCGGGCGCTGGCGCTCGATCCCGAGATCGTCTTCCTTGACGAGCCGACCTCGGGCCTCGATCCGATCGGCGCTGCCGAATTCGACCAACTGATCATGACGCTGAAGGAAACGCTCGGCCTCACCGTCTTCATGGTGACGCATGATCTCGACAGCCTGTATTCGGCCTGCGACCGGATCGCTGCGCTGGCGGACAAACGCGTCATCGCGGTCGGGCCGATTGCGACGATGCTGGCCTCCGATCACCCCTGGCTGAAGGCGTATTTTGGTGGCGAACGGGCCCAGGCTCGCCTCCCTGCTGACCAGAGAAGGTCGTGAAGCGAGTTCGATAAGCGACCAGGGCCGCGAAACCCGGCCTCGATTGACGCGTTGGAGGAGAATGTTGCCCGAAAGCTGCTTCGCCCCTTGCAGAATCCTGCTCTAACGTTGCGCTAATGGAATCGCGCGCGAACTACGCACTGGTCGGTCTCTTCACGCTCGCGGTCCTCGCGGCGATGTTCGGCTTCGTCTACTGGTTCAACAGTGGCCTGGCGGGCCGCCGACAGGATGTCCGGATCGTCTTCAGCGGCACCGTCACCGGACTGGGGCGCGGTTCCAGCGTGCTTTTCAATGGCCTGCGTGTTGGCGAGGTCACCCGCATCGAGCTGCTGCCGGACGATCCTCGCCGGATTTACGCCGTCGTTCAGGTCGACAACACCACGCCGCTCAGGGTCGACACCCGAGCCCGGATCGAGGCTCAGGGGCTTGCGGGCGTCGTCGCCGTGCAGTTGCTGGGTGGCGACCCGGATTCCCCCGTGCTGAAGCCACTGCCTGGCCAGAGCCTGCCGACGATCATTGCCGAACGGTCCGAGTTCCAGGACATCCTCGAAACGGTGCGCACGATCGCCAAGCGGGCCGACGAGGTGCTCGGCGGCATCGAGGGGCTCGTCAAGGACAATGCTGGCTCGATCGGCAACACGGTCAGGAATGTGGAGAAATTCTCGGCTGCGCTCGGCAACAATTCCGACGGCATCGACAAGCTGATGAGCAGCTTCGGCCAGATCGCCGATACGATCGCCCCGCTTTCGCAGAAACTCGGCAGCCTGAGCGATGAACTTACCGAGGTTGTGAAGTCCGTCGACCAGCGCAAGGTCGCCAACATCGTCGCCAATGTCGACAAGTTCACCGCCGCACTGGGCGACAACAGCGAGGATGTCGGCAAGGTGGTGAAGGATGTCGCCTCCATTAGCGAGAAGCTCAACAAGGCGGCTGATCAGGTCGAGGGCGTGCTCAAGGCCGCGCAGGGGTTCCTGAATTCCGGGGACGGGCAGGGGGCGCTGGCCGAGGTCGGCAATGCTGCGCGCTCGATCCGCACCCTTGCCGAGAACCTCGACAAGCGCACTGCGGAGATCACGACCGGGATCAACCGCTTTACCGGGCCGGGCTTGCGCGACATCGAGAACCTCGCCGCCGAAGGCCGTCGGACGCTGACGGATTTCAACCGGGCGCTGCGCAATATCGAGCGCAATCCGCAACAGTTCATCTTTGGCGGCCGTCCGCCGCTTCCCCAGTATAGCGGATCGCGCTAGTCAGATGCCGATGTCGTCCCGCCTTGCGCCAGAACCTGGCTTCACGCCGATCGCCGCTCTCGTCCTGGCCGTCTCGCTCACGCTGAGCGGCTGCAGCGGCGGCGCGACGCCCACCACCTACGATCTGTCTGCGCCGCGCGATTTCGGCCGGGTCGGAGGAGCGCGCGCAGCCCTCGTCATCRACGAGCCGACGACGGTCCAGACCCTCGATTCCGATCGCATGATTGTCCGGGACTCTGCCGGCGCGCTGTCGTTCCTCGGCGGCACGCAATGGGCCGACCGGGTTCCGAAGCTCGTGCAGATACGGTTGCTCCAGACTTTCGAGAACGGCAGCCGCATCGCGTCGGTTTCGCTGCCGGGCGAACGGATCGTTCCCGATTTCCAGCTCAACACGGATATCCGCAGTTTCAATATCGATGCTGCGACGAACTCCGCCGTGGTCGAGATCACCGCGAAGCTGGTCGGGGACCGGACCGGGCACATCCAGCGCGCCAAACTGTTCTCGGCCAGGGTGCCCGTCGGTGCCGTCGACGGTGCCGCCGCCGCCCGCGCGCTCGACCAGGCGCTGTCGAAGGTTCTGATCGATATCGTCCGCTGGGCTGCTTAGATCACGCTGTGTTTGGACGGAATCGTCCAAACACAGCGTGATCTACTCTCATTGTTGAGAGCATGCTCAATGCGAAAAACCGTCGCCACGTTTTCGCAATGTGCTCTGGGCGAAAGCGACATCGAGTTCGCAAGGCTTCAATGAAAACGGCCGCCCGATTGGGCGGCCGTTTTGCATTTCGGGGTGGTGGAGGGGCGCTTACTCGAAGCGCCCGCTCGCATGGGCCAGCATGGTGTAGACCTTGCCGGTCTCGGAGGTGAGGTAGGTCTTCGCCACCATCGAGTCACGGTCGTCCTTGGCCGCCTCGCCGAGCAGGCGCTCGAACTCGTCGATGTAGCGGTCGACCGTCTCCTTGAACTCCGCATCGCGGCGGTACTTCCGCCGGATCTCGTCGAAGGTCTGCTGACCCTGCAGGGTATAGAGCCGGCGCGTGAAGACGTTGCGCTCGCCGCGCTTGTAGCGGTCCCAGAGCTCGACGGCCGCATCGTGGTCGATCATCCGGGCGATATCGACCGAGAGCGAATCGAGCTTCTCGATCGAGTGCGCAGTCGGCTTGCTCGGCTCCGCCTGCCGGTCCTCACGCGAGGCGCGGTTCAGCAGATCGGACAGCCAGCCGGACTTGGCCGGGGGCTGTTCCGGTGTGGCCTGACGGCGCGAAGCGTCCGGTGCGGGCGTCGGGCGAGCCGGGGCTGCCTTCGCATCGGCGCGCGGTTCCGGCTTGGCAGGCTCGGCTGTCGCATCGATCGAGGGCCGCAGCGGTTCGGCCAGGGTCGTCACGCGTGCCTGCGTGACGGAGGCGGAATAGGCCGGGGCTGCCGGCATGACCGCAGCCGGACGGCGAGCCGGGGCTTCGGCAGGGCCGGCATTGCGCCCGGCGCGCGTCGCGATTTCGGTCAGCTCGTTGAGCGCCTTGATCTGCTCGGCAACCACACGGCGCATCTCTGCCGTCGATTCCTGCGTCTCCTTCGGCAGGTCGAGGACGCCGCGCTTCAGTTCGGAGCGTGTCGCCTCGAGCTCGCGCTGGATCTCGGTGGAGATCTTGCGCATGTCCTCGGCGGCGCCCTGGAAGCGTTCCGTGACCTTGGACAGCTCGTTGCCGAGTTCTCCGCTGACCTGCTCATAGGCCGAGCGCAGAGCGTGCGCAGTGCGCTCGCGCTCCTTGCCCGTGGTGGCACGGATCATCTCGAACTGCTGCATGATCGCGCCGGTCGTGGCTTCGGCCGACTCTGTCAGCACGCCGCCGATCTGGCGTGCGCGTGCTTCGGCGCTGCTCAGCGACTCGTCGATCAAGGCCGCGAAGGAGCGCGTGATCGTTTCGATGTCGTCGGTCTTGCCCGAGATCAGGCCATGCACTTCCTCGAGCGTGTCCTTGCGATCGGCGAGAGCCTTGCCGACACGCGCCTCGACCTGCTCGAGCCGCGAGGCAACAGCGTGCAGCGCAGCCGTGCTTGCCTGGGTAACCTCGGAGAGCGAGGTGCCCTGGCCGTCGAGCTGGCCGACAAGCGCAGCGGTCTGGCGCAAGGTGCCTTCCGAGAAGGCCTTGAGCTCCTCGACCTGGGCCGCGACCTGTTCCGTCGCCCCCTTGGTCTCGTCCATGACGGTGGCGAGCACTGCCTGCAGGTCGCTGACGCGCTCCGACAGGCCGGCCTCGATCGCGCCGAGGTTCTTGTTCGCGCCGTTGACGATCTGCTGCATCAGCTTGTTGGCTTCGCCCAGGCGGCCAAGCATGCCGCCGAGCTCGCCGCGAAGCTGCTCGTTGGTGCTGACCAGGGCTTCGACCGACTGGCGCGTTCCGACCTCAAGCGTGTCGCGCAGCCCCGCCGACGAGGTGTCGAGCGCAGCCGTGATCTCGGTGCCGCGTTCGCGCAGGCCGGCGAGGATCGAAGAGCCGCGGCTCTCGATGGCGCTGACCACGGTTTCGCCGACCGACGCGACCTCGTTGGCGATGGCCTCGCCGCGCAGGCCGAGCGCCGCAACCATGCCGCCGCCCTTGTCGTCGAACAGGGCGCGCAGTTCGTCGGCGCGGGCCCCGAGCGAGACCGAGATCTCCTCGGACTTGTTGTGCAGTGTGTCGGCGATCTGCTGGCCGCGCGTGTCGAGCGTCCCGGAGACGGAGTCGAGACGGTTGACCACGCGCTCCTCGAAGCGCGCGACGCTCTGGTCGAGCGTATCGGCGATCTGCAACGCCCGCCCGCCAAGGGTGGCGTTGATGGTATCGGCCTTCTCGCTGAGCGTGCGCGTGAGCGACTCGCTCTTCGAAGTGACGACGTCCCCGATCTCGTCTGCCTTTGCCGCCAGGGCTCGGGTGACCTCCCGGCCGCCCTCGGCAAGCACGCGGGCGATGTCGACAGTGCGTTCGACCAGCGCCTCGTTGAGCGCGGTGGCCCGCGAGCCGAGATTGCCGTCGATGCGGGCAATGAGCCCGTCAAGGGAGGTGGCGATCTCGGCACTCTTGGCGCCGGAACGCTCCTCGAACACCTTGATCTGCTCTTCCATGGCCGTCGCCGCTTCCTGGGTTCGGGCGGCGAGAATATCGGCGGCCTCTGCCGCGCGGGTGCCGATGCGGTCGGCCAGCGCCTGGCCGTCGCCGGTCAGCAGCCGCTCGGCCTCGTTCAGGCGCGCCGCCACGGATTCGGTGAATTCGCGCGTGTCTGTGCTGAGCTTGGTTGCAAGGGCTCCGCCCTGACGGACCACGATGTCTTCGAAGGCGTCGAGGCGGATGCCGAGCGCGGCTTCAACTTCGCGACCCTGCGTGTCGAACAGGCTCGTGAACGCGGCAAGGCGTTCGCCAAGGCCGCTCTCGATGTCGCGGCCCTGTGTGTCGAACAGCTGGGTGAAGGCCGCGAGGCGTTCGTCGAGGCCGCTTGCGATGCCGTGACCATGCGTGTCGAACAGCTGGGTGAAGGCCGTGAGGCGTTCGTCGAGGCTGCTCGCGACGCCGTGACCATGGCTGTCGAACAGCTGGGTAAAGGCCGCGAGGCGTTCGTCGAGGCCGCTGGCGATGCCGTGCCCCTTGGTATCGAACAGCTGGGTGAAGGCGGCGAGGCGCTGGTCGAGGCCACTCGCGATGCCGTGGCCCCTGGTATCGAACAGCTGGTTGAAGGCGGCGAGGCGCTGGTCGAGACCGCTGGCGATGCCTTGGCCCTTGTTGTCGAACAGCTGGTTGAACGCTTCGAGGCGTTCGTCGAGGCCGCCGGCGATGCCTTGGCCCTTGCTGTCGAACAGGTGGTTGAACGCTTCGAGGCGTTCGTCGAGGCCGCTGGCGATACCGTGGCCCTTGCTGTCGAACAGCTGGTTGAACGCTTCGAGGCGTTCGTCGAGGCCATTCGCGATGCCGTGACCCTGCGTGTCGAACAGATGAGTGAAGGCAGCAAGGCGCTCGTTGAGGCCCGTCTCGATGCCACGGCCCTGCGTGTCGAACAGCTGGGTGAAGGCGGCGAGGCGTTCGTTGAGGCTGGTCTCGATGCCACGACCCTGCGTTTCAAACAGCTGGGTGAAGGCGACGAGACGCTCGCTGAGATTGCTCTCGATGCCGCGGCCCTGCGAGTCGAACAGATGCGTGAGTGCGGCGAGGCGGTCGTTGAGGCCGTGCTCGATGACGCGCCCTTGCGAGTCGAAGAGCTGGGACAGGGAGACAAGCCGCTCGTTGAGCGTGGCCTCGATACCCCGACCCTGGGTCTCGAACAGCTCGGAGAAGGCAGCGAGGCGCGCAGCCAGGGTGCCGTCGATCTGGCGGCCCTGCGTATCGAAGAGCTGGTTCAGCGCGTCGTGGCGGCTTGCCAGCGTCTCGTTCAGCGCCTGGGCACGGTTCTCGACCGAGCGCAGCATCGACTCGGCATTGGCGGCCAGGGCCTCGTTGACGCGTCCCCCCTGCTGGGTCAGCGCCAGCACGATTTCCCTGCCGGTGTCGGCAAGAAGCGTGCGCGCGTCTTCTGCATGCACGGTGAAGGTGGCGCGCAACCCCTGTGTCGCTTCGCTGACAGTTTCGGCGACATGGCGGCCATCGACATTGATGGTCTCGGTGAGGCTGCGGGTGGCGTCGGTCATGCGCCGTGCCAGATCCTCGCTCTGCTCGCCGAGCAGGGTGTGAACCTCGCGGCCGGTGCTGACGAGATCGCGGATCATCGTCTCGCGCTGCTCGCCGAGCAGGGCGCCGACCTCCTGGCTGGTTTCGCCGAGGCGGGCGATGAAGCCGGCCTGCTGCTGCTCAAGTGCGGAGCGGGCGCTCTCGACGCTTTCCGTCACGCGGGTCGCAAGCGCATCGCCTTGTTCGCCGAGCTTGAGGTGGAGGTTCTCTCCGGTCTCGGCAAGCTGGGTGATCAGTGCGCCACCGCGTTCGGCGAGCAGGTTGTGCACGGAGCGGCCGACATCGGCGACCCGCGTGACCAGCGCCTGGCTCTGGCCGCTGAGCAGATCCTGCATGTCGAGGCCGGCCTGCGAGACCTTCACCGTCATGCCGCCGGTCTGCTCTTCGAGCAGGGCGCTGACCTTGGTGCCGGTCTCGGACAGGCTGGTGATGAGAGAGCTGCGCTGTTCGCTGATCAGGCTGTGGACTTCCTGCCCGGCAAGGCCGAGGCGCGCGACCAGGTTGTCGCCTTCCTGACCGATCAGGTTCTGGACATCCTTGCCGCTGCGGCCGAGGCGGGCGACGAGCGCATCGCCCTGCTCGTTCAGGAGCTTGTGCACGTCCTCGCCGGTCTGGCCGAGGCGGGCGGCCAGCGTTTCGCCATGGCGGTCGAGCAGGGATTCGACATCCTTCCCGGCGCCGGAGACGCGGCTGGTGAGCTTCTCGGCCTGCTGATCGAGCAGGGTATGCACGATCTCGCCGGTCTCGGAGAGGCGGGTCACGAGGCTGCCGCCCTGCTCGGTGAAGAGCCCATGCAGGCTGGTGCCGACATCGGTGATCCGGGTCGTCAGTTCGTCGCCCTGGCGGCCGACCGTATCCCCCAGCGATTTGCTCGCCTCGTCGAAACGCAGCACGATGGCGTCGCCGCGTTCGCGCAGCACGTCCTCGACGGTGCGGGCCGTCTCGGTGAGGCGGCTGACCAGCGTCTCGCCCTGGCTGTCGATCAGCCCGTGCACGTTGTTGCCGACTTCAAGCAGGCGCGAAGCCATGCTCTCATGCTGCCGGCTGAGCAGGCTGTGGACGCCGCGGCCGACCTCGGCGAGGCGCGTGGTGACGCTTTCGCCTTCGCTCGAGAGCGAGCTGCGCAGGGTCTCTCCGGTCTCCGCGATACGCTGGGTCAGCGTCTCGCTCTGGCCCTCGATCAGGCCGACCAGCGTGCGGCCGCTCTGCTCGAAGCGCTCGGCGACGGTGGTGCCCCGCTCCGAGATCTCCTGGGCCAGGCTTTCGCCCGTCTGCCTCAGGGTCTCGTTGACGGTCTCGACCCGCGCCGTCAGCGTCTCGACGACCTGCGAGCCGGTCTCGCTGATCGCCTTGGTGACGTCGCGGGCGCCCGAGGTTAGGCCCTCTGTCAGAACCTGGCCGGTACGCTCCAGCGAGGAGGCAATTTCCTGAGCGCGCCCGTCGAGCATCGTCGACAGGTTGTCGCTGGCGCCGGACAGCCGCTCGCTGACCTCGCCTGAAGTGATCTGCAGGCGTTCGACCAGTTCGTGGCTGCGGCCGCTGATCTCGTCGATCATGCGCTCACCGGCGCGGCCGAGCGCGACCGTGATCTGGTCGCCCTTCTCGCCGAGCGAGCCGGTGACGCGGTCGCCGGCCTGAGAGACGGCTTCGGCAATGCTGCGGCTGGCGCTTTCCAGATCCTTGGAGAGGGACTCATGTGCGCCGCTGATCGCGAATTTCACGCGCTCGGCATTGCCCACAACGGATTCCCGCTGGGTGACGAGCTCGTCGATAAGCGCGCGCAGCCGGATTTCGTTATCCGCATAGGCGCGCTCGAGCGTGGCGATCTCGCCGCGCACGATCGTTTCCAGTTCGCCGGCGCGTGCGACGGCGCGCTCGATGCCGTCGCCCATGGCGGCGACTTCTCGACGGATGGTCTGGCTCAACGAGAGAACGGAATCGGCGCCGACCACTTCCGGCTCGGCCAGGCGCAACGCGACCTCCGTCATCGCACGCGAGACGAGGCGCATCTCCTGGGTGCGGCGGTACAGTGCTGCGAGCACGAAGAAGAAGACGATGGGGGTGCCGATCGCCAATGCGAGCATGGCCCATTCGCCAGGGCCGAAGCCGGCGAGGCCTTCCGGCACGCCGCCGCTGAACGACCCGAAGCGGCCGACGAGCACGAAGGCGACGCCGGCGAGCCAGAGCAGCGAGGCAAAGCCCGCGAACCAGGAGGGGCGGCGCGAGGGGCGGACCGAGAAGGCCTGGACGAGGGAACTGGAATCGCGGCGGTCGTCATTGGCGACGCGGCTGGTATCGGGCGCGATCGCCGGGCGTGGGGCCGCTGCCTGCGGTGCGGGGGCGGGTTCCGGCGGCCTGGGCGCGGGCTCGACGCGAGGCAGGTCGAGCTTGAGATCGCCTTCAGTGGCCGAAGGCAGCTTCGGTTCGGATGGGTGGGGCTCCGCACCGAGGGGCTTCGACTGGTCGAGCCGCAGGGCCTCCTCGATCGCGGACATCGCCGCTTCTGTCGGGTCCTGGAGCTTGTTCTGTCGGGTCATGATTGCCGCCTCGCAACGCTACTTCGATGGGTCGACATCGCCGCGACCCTCGCGCTGCCGGGCGCCGCCTCTGGCGACCGACATCAGGAGGGACAATGCGCCCATCATTTACCAGTTGGAAGGGTAGTGGAGGCTCTATGCGATTGGAACCCATTTGAGGCCCCGATTCACAAACGTCGTTAACGCCTCGTTCACCATGTTGGCGCTTGTTTGAGCATGGGAGCCGCCAAGTCGGCTCGTACAAAATGCGTGTTTCCGAGTGCTCCAATGCCCCAAAAAGCCATTGATCTTGCTCACCTCGCCCGCCAGACCGGCGGCGATCACGACCTCGAGCGCGAGCTGCTGACGCTCTTCGCGCAGCAATGCATCAGCCATTTGCGGACGATCCATTCCGGCAGCGACATCAAGGCCAGGATGGACGCGGCGCATACCTTGAAGGGAGCGGCCAGCGCGATCGGAGCCTGGTCGGTTGCCGAAGCCGCCGATGCCATGGAACGCCAACTGGCTGGCGATGATCCGGCGCGCAGGGACAATGCGATGGATGCCCTGGCCCTGGCCGCGGCCGAGGCACGCGCTGCGATTTCCACGATCGATTGCGCCGCCTGAGGGGCGGTCAGGCGGTCAACGCTCTTTCCACAATGCCTGGAAATGCTCTAAGCGGTGCCGGCGTTGGCCCCGCCGGAGTTTATGATGCCGAAGATCACTTTCATCGATGCCCAGGGAGAAAGCCGTACCGTTGAGGCCGAGACCGGCTCGACGGTCATGGAAACGGCCGTGCGCAACGGGATTCCCGGCATTGAAGCCGAATGCGGCGGTGCCTGTGCCTGCGCGACCTGCCACGTCTATGTCGACGATGCCTGGGCCGAGAAGACCGGCCATGCCGAGTCCATGGAAGAGGATATGCTCGACTTTGCGTTCGACGTGCGCCCGACCTCGCGGCTCTCGTGCCAGATCAGGGTTCGCGACGAACTCGACGGTCTCGTCGTGCGCACGCCGGCCCGTCAGGGCTGAGCAGTCGGGCCTAGGGCGGTCCTACTCGGCCGCAGCCGGCACGACTGACGCCAGCATTGTCTCGCGCCCGGGCACGGGATGGCGCGGGACCAGGAAAGCCAGCGTCAGCGAGACGGTGGCGACCGCCGCGCCGATGTAGAAGACGATCGCAGGGTCGCGGATCCAGAGCAGTCCGAAGGTCACGGGCAGGAAGACTGCGGCGATGTGGTTGATCGTGAAGGCCACTGCAGAGGTCGGGGCGATATCGGCCGGGTCCGCGATCTTCTGGAAATAGGTCCTTTGCGCCAGGACGAGCGTGAAGAAGACCCCGTCGACGATGAAGAGTGCCCCGGCGACGAAGACGCCCCAGCCGGCGAAATGCCCGTGGCTTGCCAGCGCATAGCCGACGAAGACGGCGATCAGAGAGATGTTCTCGAGCTGGATCGTCGCACGTTCGCCGACACGCCCGACGAGATGGCCGAGCATCGGCCCCACGAAGGTGTTGATGCCGTAGGTCGCAAGCAGAAGCGTAGCCGTCGCTGCGACATCGTAGCCGAAACGCTCGACCAGCAGGAAGCCGCCAAAGGCCATGAAGATCTGCCGGCGCGCGCCCGACATGAAGGTCAGGGCATAATAGAGCCAGTAGCGCTTGCGCAGGACGAAGCCCTTGTTCTGCGGCACGGCACCCTGGAAGCGTGGAAACAGCAGCCAGGTGGCGCCGGTCAGGCAGATGGTGAGCAGGCCCGCCACCACAAAGATGATCGTGTAACCCGGCTGGAACAGCCGCCAGATCAGCGCGATCGAGCCGAAGGCAAGCAGCTGTGCGGCGGCCGAGGCGCCTGCGATCTTGCCGAGAAGCCTTGGGGCCTCCGCCTTGGGCAGCAATTGCAGCTGCAGGGATTGCTGCGCGGTCTCGTAGTAATGGAAGCCGAGCGACATGATCGTGGTGGTGATCAGGAGGCCACCGAGACTGGGATAGAAGCCGGTGATCGCAACCCCGAAGCCGAGCGTKAGCAGGCTGAGATAGGCGAGGATCTGCTCGCGCATGAACCAGAACAGGATGATCGCCGTGAAGGCGAGGAAGCCTGGAATCTCGCGGACGGATTGCAGGATGCCGATATCCTGCCCGGTGAAGCCGGCGGCTTCCTTGGCGAAATTGTTGAGCAGCGCGCTCCAGCTTGCAAAGCCGAGCCAGTTGACGAAGGCCAGCACCATCAGGAAGGCGGCAGGCGAGTGCAGCAGCCCGCGTGGCGGGCCTGAGGCGGGCTGGGCGTCGGTCACATCGGATTACCGGACAGGAGGAACGGCCATCGGCGCCGCCACGGACTTCACAAGACTGCTTCCGTGCGGCGATACTCTAGGCGAGGCCCGGGCTGCGTCAATTCCGCCCTGTCATGGCGACCATGCGGAACGCTGCGCGTGCCTGGATGTGGTATCGTAGGGCGGCGGCTGCGGAATCTGGCGATGCCGAAAATCGGGGGGATGCGATGTACAGATCGATTCTGGTTCCCGTTGATCTTGCCGAGGTTGACTTCGCGGCGCTCGCCATCAACGCGGCGGTGTCCTTCGCCGAAGCGTCAGGCGGAACCATAAGGCTGGTCTATGTCCGGTCGCTCGTGCCGATCACCTACATGGAGTTCGTGCCGGCTGATTTCGACACCGAACAACAGAGCGAGGCGGAGGCCAAGCTCGCCGATATCGCGGCGGGCATTCCGTTGCCGCCGGATCGTGTTTCCGCAAAGGTGCTGGTCGGTTCGATCCATGGAGAGGTGCTGGCGGAAGCCGATGCGAGCGGCGCCGATCTGATCGTGATCGGCTCGCACGAGCCCGGCATGCTCGCCTATGTCATCGGCTCCAATGCATCGGCCATCGTGCGCCGCGCGAAGTGCTCGGTGTTGGTCGTGCGCAGCGGCTGAGGCGGCCGGAAAGCGGCCTGTCAGCCTGCCGAGGCGCGCGGCACCAGGTCGTCCGGTACTTCGCCTGTCTGCAGCTCGCGGGGACGGTTGAGCTTGACCATCGGCCCGACCTGCCAGAGCGAGGCGAGAGCAAGCAGGATACCCAGCCATCCCGCCGAGCTGGAGCCCTGCAGGAAGGCGCGCAGCGTGAACATGATCAACATGAGCAGGGACAGGCCGCTGACCACGGTCAGCAGCAGCCAGTTCCAGTTCGGCTTGCCGGCGAGAAAACGGGCGCGGGGATTGGCCCTGACGATTGCGGCCGACAGCGCTTCGACAAAGGCACGATAGCCGGCATCGTCACGCTCCATGTCGGTGAGCGAGCGCCAGGACAGGTTGCCGAAGGTGATGCTCTTGCCGTCGCTMAGCCTGAGCTGCGTCTTGAATCCCTTCGAGGAGATATTGCTCGGCGCATAGACGAAGCGAACCTGCTCGACCGCCGAGAGCCTGACCTGATCGACCTTGCGTGTGCTGTCGATCTCGAGCGTATCGCCCTTCAGGCGGTACGTGATTTCGAAGCCGACCGGCTTGGGACGCTGGCGCCAGGACGGCGGGAGCGCATCATCGTCATCTTGCATGGCGGCAGCCATAGCGGCTCCCCGCGGACTTGTCAGCGGGCCAGTACCTTCATGGCGCCGTCCAGCCCGTCCAGTGTCAGCGGAAACATGCGCCCGCCCATCAGCCCGCCGATCTGACGGATCGACTGGGTATAGCTCCAGAGCTGCTGCTGGACCGGGTTGAGCCAGACCGATTTCGGGAAATGACCGGCCAGGCGCTGCATCCAGACCTCGCCCGCTTCCTCGTTCCAGTGCTCGACCGAGCCCCCGGGCATTGCAACCTCATAGGGACTCATCGAGGCGTCGCCGACGAAGACGATGCGATAGTCGGCCGAATAGGTCCGCAGGATGTCCCATGTCGATATGACCTGATCGTGCCGGCGCCTGTTCTCGCGCCAGACCCGTTCGTAGGGGCAGTTGTGAAAGTAGAAATGCTCGAAATGCTTGAACTCGGCCCGCGCCGCCGAGAACAGCTCCTCGGCCAGTTCGACATGCCAGTCCATCGAGCCGCCCACATCGAGGAATAGCAGCACCTTGACCGCGTTGCGGCGCTCGGGCCGCAACTGCACGTCGAGATAGCCGTGCTTGGCCGTTTCCGAGATGGTGTTGTCGAGGTCGAGTTCCTCAGCCGCTCCCGTGCGGGCAAAGCGGCGCAGCCGCCGCAATGCGACGCGCAGGTTGCGCACGCCGAGTTCGCGCGTGTCGTCGAAATCCTTGAACTCGCGCTTGTCCCAGACCTTGATCGCCCGGAAGTTGCGGTTGCTGTCCTGGCCGATGCGGACGCCCTCGGGATTATAGCCATAGGCGCCATAGGGCGAGGTCCCTGCAGTGCCGATCCATTTCGAACCGCCCTGATGCCGGCCCTGCTGCTCGGCGAGCCGCTGCTTCAGCGTCTCCCAGAGCTTGTCCCAGCCCATTGCCGCGATCTCGCGCTTTTCATCGTCGGTCAGGAATTTCTCGGCGAGCTTGCGCAGCCATTCCTCGGGAATGCCGGCCTGTTCGATCGCCTGCTGCAGGGTCTCCATGCCCTTGAATACCTGGGCGAAGACCTGATCGAATTTGTCGAGATGGCGCTCGTCCTTCACCAGGCAGGTGCGAGCGAGATAATAGAATTCGTCGACGCGGTGCTCGGCGAGATCGGCTTCCACGCCTTCGAGCAAGGCCAGGCACTCCCGCAGCGTGACGGGAACCTTGGCGGCGCGCAGATCGGTGAACAGACGGAGGAACATCGCCCCACTGTGCGGATGGCCGCGGCGGGGTCAAGCAGCACCGGCCCGAAGGCCAGGTGCTGCTTTAAAATATGATCGGCTTACGCCACCGCGTCGGCGAGGTCCTTGGTGACCTTGAACTTGACGACGGTCTTGGCGGGAACCTGGATCATGGCGCCGGTCGAGGGGTTGCGGGCCTCGCGGGCTTCGCGCTTGGCCGCCGACAGCTTGCCGACGCCGCCGAGCGTAACATCGTCGCCGGACTTCAGCGTCTTGGCGACGACGGCTGCGAGCGAGCCGAGGATGGCGGACACGTCGGTCTTGGTCTTGCCGGTTTCGTCGGCAATGGCGGCGATCAGTTCGTTCTTGGTCATGAAACTCTCCTGAAGAACGGTGTTGCTTAGTCGTCGCTGGGGAGGACGCTAATTCCTGCTGCCGTCGCGAATCGCGCGACGACTGGATGTCCGCCCTATGCGAAACTGCCACTTGGCACGGTTGACGTCCAAAAACACGGCATTGGGGCTAGATACGCACAGCATTTCGCTTCGTTCCCGCCTCTGGAGTGCAAAAAATCAGCGGGGCGGCCACCAGGACAGGGGTCATTGACAAATCTTGCCCTGTTATTTCAAGTTTAAAATAATGAATACTGATGCGGGGGGACGCATGAAKGTTGTTATCGTCGGAGGCGGAATCGGCGGCCTGACGCTCGCATTGATGCTGCACGCGCGCGGCATCGCCGCCACCGTCTACGAGCAGTCGAGTGATATCCGCGAGGTCGGCGTCGGCATCAACACCTTGCCGCATGCGATCGGCGAACTGGCCGAGCTCGGCTTGCTTCCGGCGCTTGATGCCGTCGCGATCCGGACGCGCGAACTCATCTACATGAACCGCTTTGGCCAGACCGTCTGGCGCGAGCCGCGTGGTCTCCATGGGGGGGCGCCGGTGCCGCAGTTCTCGATCCATCGCGGCCGCCTGCAGGGGGTGATCTGCGCGGCTGTGCGCGAGCGCCTGGGGGAGGGCGCTCTGCGAACCGGGCGCCGGCTGCAGGGGTTCGTCCAGGACGAGGGCGGAGTGACAGCCCATTTTACCGATGCGCGTCGCGGCGAGGCTGGCGAGACGGCGCGTGCCGACGTGCTGATCGCGGCCGATGGCATCCACTCCAGCGTGCGCGGACATTATTTCCCGAACCAGGGGGCGCCGCGCTGGAATGGCGTGCAGATGTGGCGCGGGGCTTGTGACTGGCCGGCCTTCCTCGACGGCGAGAGCATGATCATCGCCGGCGGCATGGCCGGAAAACTGGTGCTGTATCCGATCGCCGCGGGCAGCAAGCCCGGCACGCGGCTAACCAACTGGGTCGTCAATATCCGGACGGGGGATCCGGCGAAGCCGCCTCCGAAGGAGGCCTGGTCGAAACCGGGCAGGCTTGAGGATGTGCTGCCCTATGCCCGCCGTTTCTCGATTCCCGGCGTCGACATCCTTGCGCTGATCCAGGCCTCGCCCGGATTCTGGGATTACCCGATGTGCGACCGCGATCCGCTGCCGCGCTGGACCCATGGCCGCGTCACGCTGCTCGGCGATGCCGCTCATCCGATGTACCCGGTCGGCTCGAACGGGGCCTCGCAGGCGATCCTTGATGCGCGCGCGCTTGCCGATGCGCTGGTCCGCAGCGAGCATCCGCGTCAGGCGCTGGCGGCCTATGAGGCTGTGCGCCTGCCGGCAACGGCGCAGGTCGTGGCCTTGAACCGGGTTGGCGGCCCCGAACGTGTGATCGATGCCGTCGAGGCGCTCGCGCCGAATGGTTTCGACGATGTCGAACGGGTCATGAGTTACGCAAGGCGTGAGGCCATCGTGAAATCCTATGCCGGCAAGGCCGGCTTTGCGCCGGAGCAGCTGACCCGGCGCTGAGGGGCGATCAGCCGGCTTCGGTCAGTTGCTGAATGCGCGCCTTCAGCTGCGCATTGCTCTGCTCGCATTGCTTCAAGCGCCGGGCGTGGTCGAGAGGCACGATTTCGGCGGTTGAGGCAGGCCGCCCGTCCAGGGCGATCCCGACGCGCTCGCCATCGCGCCACCGAAAGCGTGCGCCGTAGACGTGTCGCTTATGCTCGATCTCAAGCTCGAATGCTGCCGGCAAGGCAACGGCATCGGAGATGAGCACCATGGCGCCAACGTCCGAAAGGTTGCGCACCACGCAGTCGAGCGTGGATTGGCGGTTGTTGAAGACGATGCGCGCGCCCAGCAGGGTGCGCTGCCGTGGAACTTCACGGCGTTCGGTCGTCATGATGCCGCCCCCTCCAAACTTCCGCCGCAGGCATTCTGCCTACCGCTACGTAAGAGGGATAATTGCCACTTTAGCGCGAGTCGCGCAGCCTTAACCTTGCATTAACCTTAACGGCTGTTCAGCAGATTCCTCTGGGCACGGCTCGGCACGCGTTGTCCTTCCAGCACGCTGCATGTCGGATCGTGGCGGATGCTCGAACGCGGAGGGCAGGGGGCCGCGAAAATCAATCGTCGTCATCGTCGTCTTCGCGATAGCGGCGATATCCCCGGTAGCGCGGATAGTCGTCATCATCGTCAAGCCGACGGCGCCCGAAGCGATAGTCCTCGCCATAGGGGCCAAGCCGCCCACGCGGGCGGCTGCTCGGATAGCAGCCGCGATAGTCGCAGGTGCTTTCGGTGTAGACGCCGCTGCGCGGATTGATGCAGCGGAATTCATTGCAGCGCATCTGGGCCAGCGTGAGCGGCAGGCCCGTTTCGCCAGGCGCCGGGAGCGGCATCGCTGCCGCGTTGCCCGCCGCGAACGCGGCGAGCAAGCCAAGGGAAAGCGTCGCCTTCCTCATGTTTCATCCTCCATCATTGCTCGGCAGACTAGTGCCGGCAGATGAACGCAGGATGCACGGGCACGGGTTCCGCACGGGCCGGTTTCTTCCCCGCCGCGGGGTTTGTCACGCCCCGTCTGGAGGCGGCGGCAGGAAGTCGATCTCGTATTTGGCGGCGAGCGCGACGACCTCCGCGGGGTTCTGCTCCGGCATCGAATGGATCGCCCAGAACAGGTCGTAGAGCCGGCCGGTGGGGGCGACCCAGAACAGGCATTTGGCCGGGCTGTCGCTCTTGTTGAAGATGCCGTGCGGAACGTTGCGCGGCAGGCGGATCAGGTCGCCGGGCAAGGCATGCGCTTCCTCTCCGTCGAGAACGAGATCAAGCCGGCCTTCGAGCAGATAGATGAACTCATCCTGCGTCGGGTGGACATGCGGCGGCACGAAGGTCCCGGGCGGGAAGATCGCATGCCAGGAGAAACTATCCTCGCTCAGCGTCTTCGGGACATAGGTCTGGCCGAGAATATTCCATGAGATGGCATCGATGCCCTGATTGGCCCTCGTCACGCCGGCTGTCAGTGGCTTCATCGGTCTCTCCTTCTCTAAAGATGCAGGAAGCGATCCTTCACAGCACTGTCGCTGCGCAAGTCGTCGCTCGATCCGCGCCAGACGACGCGGCCCTTTTCCAGGACGATATGCCGGTCGGCGATCCTGGCCAGCGCATCGACATTCTTGTCGATGACCAGGATCGATTCGCCATCAGCCTTCAGCGCGGCAAGGCAGGACCAGATCTCCTGGCGGATGATCGGCGCCAGCCCTTCCGTCGCCTCGTCGAGAATGACCAGTTTGGGGTTGGTCATCAGGGCCCGGCCGATCGCCAGCATCTGCTGCTCGCCGCCGGAAAGCTGGTTGCCGCGATTGGTTCGCCTCTCCTTGAGGCGCGGCAGGAACGTGTAGATGCGCTCGACATCCCAGCGCGGCTTGCCGAAGCGGCTGGCTGCCGTGGCGATCAGATTTTCTTCCACGCTGAGCGTCGGAAAGATCTGGCGGCCTTCAGGCACCAGCCCGATTCCGGCCTGCGCGATCCGGAAGGGTGGAGCGCCGGTCAGGTCGCGGCCGGAGACGCTGATGCGGCCGGCCTTCGCCGGAATCAGGCCCATGATGGCGCGGATCGTCGTGGTCTTGCCCATGCCGTTGCGGCCGAGCAAGGTCACCACCTCGCCCTCGGCGATCGCGAGATCAACGCCGAACAGGATCTGCGCTTCGCCATAGCCGGCATCCAGAGCTTCGACGACGAGCATGCCTAGCCCTCCTCGCCGAGATAGGCTTCGCGCACGGTCGGGTCGGCACGGACGGCGGCCGGTTCACCAGAGGCGATGACCCGGCCATAGACCAGCACGCTGACCCTGTCCGCGAGCGCGAACACCGCCTCCATGTCGTGTTCGACCAGCAGCATGGCGTAGCGACCCTTGAGGCTCTTCAGCAGCGCGATCAGGCGTGCGCCTTCCTCGTGCCCGACACCGGCCAGCGGCTCGTCGAGCAGAATCGCGGCGGGCTCGAGGGTCAGTGCCATCGCAATCTCGAGCGCGCGTTTCTCGCCATGCGAGAGCCGGCCGGCCGGCACATGCGCGCGCTCGCCGAGACCGACCGCTTCGATTGCCGCCCAGGCGGGACCGTTCAGGCGCTCGTCGCGGGCGGCRTTGCAGAACAGCGCCAGCGGATGCGTCGCCCGCGCCTGCACGCTGAGAGCCACATTCTCCAGCACCGAGAGCGAAGCGATGGTCGAGGTGATCTGGAAGGTGCGCGCGAGCCCGGCGCGCGCGCGCTTCTCCGGCGATAGTCCGGTGATGTCGGCGCCGCGAAAGCGAATGCTGCCGGCATCCGGGCGCAGCATGCCGGAGATCTGGTGCACGAGCGTGGTCTTGCCGGCGCCGTTCGGGCCGATCAGGGCATGCAATTCGCCGGGAGCGACGGAGAAGCTGACACCATCGGTCACCTTCAGCGCACCGAAGGACTTGCGAACGCCATCGAGGGCGAGGACGGGCTCAGCCATCGCTGCGTCCCCGTATCCTTGCGAGGATGCCGACGATGCCGCCGCGTGTGAACAGCACGAAGAGAACGATGAGAGGCCCGAAGATCGCCTTCCAGTGTTCGGTGATCCCGGCGAGCACATCCTCGGCGAAGAGAAAGGCAAGCGCGCCGATGATCGCGCCATGCAGGGAGCCGACACCGCCGAGCACGACCATGAAGATCAGTTCGCCCGAGCGCTGCCAGGACATGAAGGCGGGGCTGACGAATTCCGTCTGGTTGGCGAGGAAGAAGCCGGACAGGCCCGCGATCATGCCGCTGATGACATAGGCGATCAGGCGCACGCGTCCGACATCGTAGCCGGTCACGGTCACGCGCGTCGCGTTCTCGCGCGCCGCGCGCAGCACGCGGCCGAAGCGGGAGGCGACGATGATGCGGACCAGCCCGTAGCAGCCGATGAGTGCGCCCAGCACGATGTAGAAGAAGCCGGTCCGGCTTGCCGCGATGTCGAGGCCGGCGATCGTGCTGCGGGCATAGAGCGTCAGGCCATCGTCGCCGCCATAGGCCGAGAGCGCCTGCGCCAGGAAGAACACCATTTGCCCGAAGGCCAGCGTGATCATGATGAAGGCGACGCCGCGCGTGCGCAGCGAGACCGCGCCCGTGACCGCCGCGAAGATGGCGCAGACGACGAGGAGCACGGGCAGGATCAGCAGGGTCTCGGTGCGACCCTCGGTGATCATGATGCCGGTCACATAGGCGCCGATGCCGATAAAGGCGGCATGCCCGAAGGAGACCAGCCCGCCGACACCGAGGATGAGGTCGAGCGACAGGGCCGCGATCGCGAAGATCATCGCCCGCGTCAGCAATGACAGCCAATGCGCTGGGACGCCGAGCGAGACGGCGACCGGGGCAAGCGCGAGCGCCGCGAAGAGCACCAGCGCCAGGACGGAGCGCGATCTTGGTCGGGATGGGATGGACCCGGCTGCGCCGGCGATGGTGGGCGCCGCGCTCATGTCCGGCCCTTGGCGGGCAACAGGCCTTCGGGACGCACGAACAGGACGATGGCCATCACCAGGTAGATCAGCATCGAGGAGAGAGCGGCTCCCGTCGCACGGGCCGAGGGGGCGCTCATGAACAGGCGCAGCAGGTCATTCATGAAGGAGCGCCCGAGCGTGTCGACCAGTCCGACGATCAGCGCACCGACGAAGGCGCCGCGGATCGAGCCGATGCCGCCAACGACGATGACGACGAAGGCGAGGATCAGCACCGTGTCGCCCATGCCGGGCTCGACCGAGAGGATCGGCGCCGCCATCGCGCCGGCAAATCCGGCCAGCATGGTTCCGAAGGCGAAGACGACCATGAAGAGCTTGCGGATATCGACACCGAGTGCCGAAACCATTGGCGCGTTCGAGGCCCCGGCCCGCAACAGCATGCCGGTACGCGTCCGCTCGACGATGAACCAGAGCAATCCGCCGACCGCGAGCCCGGCGCCGATCAGGGCGAAGCGATAGGTCGGATAGAGAATGCCGTCCATCAAGCGCACAGAGCCCGAGAGGAATTCCGGGACCGGGACGGAGAGAGGCGCCGCACCCCAGACGATCTTGACGCCCTGGTTCAGGAGCAGGA
>NZ_JBFTLD010000087.1:0-23044 GCF_056396265.1 Allobosea sp. 05T422_2
GGCCACCTATGTCTTCGAGAAGCCTGGCAGCTATGTTCTGCCGGGTCTCTCGCAGCCCTGGTGGGATACCGACGGCAGGCAAGCCCGGACGGAGACGCTGGCCGGGGTCACGTTGAAAGTCGCCGCGACGGCGGCCGCCCCGTCACAGCAACCGCTCTGGCGCAACGCCATTGCGAACTGGCGCAAATTCGTCATTCCGGTGCTCGGCGCCGCGCTGGTCCTGCTCGCATGCGCCATGCTCTGGCCCTGGCTGAGCTCCCGATGGCGCAGGCGCGAGCAGAGACATTTCGCCTCGGAGACCTTTGCCCGAAAAACTCTGCGCCGGATTGCCAGCACCGGGGATGCTCCGGCGAGCTATCGTGCGCTCGCGACATGGCTGGAGCGATTGCCCCCAGACGGCAAGGACGCCGCGCGACGGGACAGCCGCTTGCAATCGTTGATCACGCAGCTCGAGCACGCCCTGTTCGGAACGGGCGGCAGTTGGTCAAAACAGAACGGAGCGGAGTTGGCAGAACTGGTCGCACACTTCCCTACGCTCAAGAAGGGCGGCCTCGTCCACGTCTCGCCACCCCTCCCTCCGCTCAATCCGCCCCCTCCGTCGCGGCGCCCTGCGTCTCAGGAGAGTGCATGACTGCGCAATGTAGTGCCGATCATGCCAGCGCCCAGCGTCTCATCGGAAATATCTCGCGGCGGCTGGGCTCCACGCAACCGCACGACAATTCGCCCCGACGGTTCGGAGCCATCGCTCCCATGTGAAATTTCCATGCGATTTCAAAGCGAAGACTGACATGCAGCATCCCCTCAAGGCCCGGTTCCAGCACACGGTCGCCCTCATTGCGACGGTGACCCTCCTTCTCCCGCCGCCCACCATCGCCCTGGCCCAAACCCCGCGAACGGCAGCCGCCTCGACAACCGCGCCGCAGGCAAGCCCGACCCAGTCCTGGCCGCGCACCGTCGCGGATGCCGCGGAGGACATCACCATCTATCAACCGCAGATCGAGAGCTGGCGGGGAGATATCCTCGAAGCCCGCTCGGCCGTGTCGATCCAGCGTCCCGGCAGCCAGGCGCCGACGCTGGGCGTGATCTGGATGAAGGCGAGAACCTCGGTCGACAAGGAAAGCGATCTCGTCTCGCTGGATGGCATCGAGCTCACCAGGGCGAATTTTCCCTCGGACACCGCCAATTCCAACGCCTATCTGACGACGTTGCGCGAGCATGTCCCCGGTGGCCTGCGCACGATCTCGCTATCTCGCCTGCAGGCCAGTCTTGCCGTCTCCGAGGCCGAGACCGACCAGACGCAGGCTGTGCGCAACGAGCCCCCCAAAATCGTCTACAGCGAAACACCGGCCCTGCTCGTCCTGATCGACGGCAAGCCCCAGCTACGCCAGGTTGCCGGCAGCAAGCTGCTGCGCGTGATCAACACACCCGCCCTGATCCTGTTCGACGAGGCTGCCGGCGTCTACTACCTGCGCGCGCTGAAGACGTGGTGGAATGCCAAGGCGCCTGAAGGTCCCTGGGCCGTGGCGCCACAGCCTCCGGCCAGTCTGGCCGGCGCGTTGAAGGCAGCCGGGACCCAGGTCAATCTGATGGACACGCCGCCAGTGGACATCGAGGCAGCAGTTGCAGGCGGCGCGATCCCGACCCTGCATGTCAGCCTCGGACCGGCGGATCTGATCCAGACGGCGGGTCATCCGGAATATCTGCCGATTCCGGATACGCAGCTGCTCTATATCAAGAACACCAGCAGCCATGTCGTCATCGACGTCGCCAGCCAGGAGAACTATGTCCTGATCTCCGGGCGCTGGTTCAGCTCCAAATCGCTTTCCAACGGCCCCTGGAGCTTCGTTGCGGGCGACAAGCTGCCAGCGGATTTCGCCAAGATCCCCGACAGCCACCCGAAGGGCGCCGTGCTGGCCTCAGTGAKCGGCACGGTCCAGGCCCAGGACTCCCTGATCGACAATCAGATCCCGCAGACCGCGACGGTCGACCGCAAGAAGGCGAAGGTGAGCGTTCGCTATGACGGGAAGCCAGAACTGAAACCGATCGAAGGCACCAGCCTCGAATATGTCGCCAATGCCGCGATACCGGTGATCAAGGCCGGCAGTTCCTATTATGCGGTCCAGAACGGCGTCTGGTTCGTCGCGAACAGCGCGGCCGGCCCCTGGGCTGTCGCGACCGAAGTCCCGGCAGCGATCTACGCTATCCCGCCGAGTTCGCCCCTGCATTTCGTGACCTATGTCAGGGTCTACAGTTCCACCCCCGAGACCGTCTATGTCGGATATACACCGGGCTATTACGGTACGGTCGCCGCGCCCGGCGGGGTCGTCGTCTACGGCACCGGCTATGTCTACCCGGCCTGGATCGGATCGGCCTGGTATCCGGCACCTCTGACCTATGGATATGGCACGGCTTTCGCCTGGGGCGCGGTGTCCGGGTTCACCCTGGGGGCCATTGCCGGCGCGGCCTGGGCCGGTGGCGCCTGGGGCTGGGGCGGCGGCGGGGGTTGGGGCCACAACAATGTGGTGATCAACAACTTCAATACGTTCAACCAGTTCAACTTCAACCACGCCAACATCTACAACCGCTGGACGAACAACTCGGTGCATAGCCGCATCGACACCCGCATCGCCAACCGGGGCGGGCTCACGCCCGGCCAGCGCGCCAATCTCGGTAACGCACGCGCCAATCTGAATGCGCAGGGCGGCCTGGGCGAGCGAGCTGGCAATCTGCGCCTGAATGACGGGAACATCCGTCAGAACGCCGGCGACATCGCCCGCAACCACCCACGCGCGAATGACCACTACGCGGGTCGCAACGGTGAGGTCTTCCGCCGCGGGAGTAATGGCTGGGAGCAGCATCAGAACGGTCGCTGGGCCAATGCCGGTGGCGGAGAGATCCGTAATCTCGACCGTGAGCAGATCGGCCGGTTCCATGGCGAGCGGATGGAAAACTTCCGAGGAGGCGGTGGATTCGCGGAGGCTGGCGGTTTCCGTGGCGGTGGCGGCTTACACGGCGGCGGCTTCACCGGCGGCGGTGGGTTCCATGGCGGAGGAGGTTTCCGTGGCGGCGGATTCCACGGCGGTGGCGGCGGATTCCATGGTGGTTTCCGTCGCTAGCGGAGACGCCGGTGCGGCTACGGCCGGCCGCATCCGGCCATTGCGCCTCCACGCATCGCCCCCAGTCCCGTTCGCGGCAAGCTGTTTGCTTGTCGCGTCCGGCATGGCAGGTTGCCATCCGCCGGACAGGGAGATGCGACGCGATGGAGCTGAAGTGGCTGGAGGACTTTGTGAGCCTCTCGACAACCTTGAGTTTCTCGCGCTCGGCCCGGGAGCGCAACGTCACGCAATCTGCCCTGAGCCGCCGCATCCGGCAGCTCGAGAGCTGGCTCGGCCTGTCCTTGTTCGACCGCAGCAGCTACCCGATCGGCATCACGGAGGAGGGCAAAATCTTCCTGCCGCGGGCGCGTGAGATCCTGAAGCTGGTCCAGACCTCGCGACAGGAGGCGCGCCAGCAGCATGAAGACACGGCCGAAGTGCTGGTCTTCGCCACGCTCAACACCTTGTCCCTGACCTATTTCCCCGGCTTCATCAGGCGCATCGAGGAGCGGCTTGGGTCGGTGAAGACCCGTTTCTGCGACCAGTATTCGTCCTATGACGRCAATGTCGCGGTCCTGAACCAGGGCGAATGCGATTTCCTGCTGACCTATGCGCATGAGACCGTGCCGCTGCTGCTCGATCCCGCTCGTTTCATCTATCGCCGCCTTGGCTCCGAGCGCGCGATCCCGGTCTCGATCGCCGGCGCCGATGGCAGGCCGGTGCATGCTCTCCGCCCCACAGGAGAGCCCGTCCGAATGCTCAGCTACGGCAGCTGCTCGTTCTTTGCCCGTCGTCTGGCCAAGCTCTTCGCCGATCGGCCCGCCCCTCACGTCACCGTCTACGAGAACCCGATGTCGGTCGGCCTCAAGGCGATGGTTTTGGCTGGGCGCGGCATGGCCTGGATCCCGGAAAGCCTGATTACCGAGGAGCTGCGCAGCGGCGTGCTCGTGCCGGCGGCCGATCCCTCCTGGGAGCTGACCGCCGAAATCCGCCTTTACCGTGCCGCATCGCCAAGCCGGCACGGTGCCGAGCTTTTCTGGGCCGCCGTCGATGAGAACATGCCCCTGAGTGCGCCGGACGCACCTGTGCGCCCGATGYCGGGCAGGCTCTCCTATGCGCGGCCCGTCGCGACCAATGCGGGGGACAGGAAGTTGAGATTGGCTGCTGCGTCGATGTCGGCGAGCTGATCATAGAGCGTCGCGATCTCGGCCTCGTTCATCGCGGCCGCACAGCAATCGAGGAATTTCGACTCGCGATCCATGTCGTCGAAAGGGTCCACAATCGAGCCCTTGGCCTCGGAGCGTTCGACGGTCAGCGTTCGCCCGTCCGCAAGCCGCACGGTCACACGATGCGGCAGGCGCCCGGCAGCGGCCTCCTCGCTCTTGTCATAGGCCCTCATGACGGTGCGGGGCAGAAGTTCGCGCACGGCCTGGCGCTGCACCGCCTCGGACGTGAAATCGGCCAGCGACAAGCGGTCCTGCAGGAGCGCGAGCGCGACGCAGTAATGCATCGAGAAACGTGCCTGCATCTCGTCTTCGGGGTCGGGATAGGCGAGGTTACGCGCATTCGCGATACCGACCAGCGTCTCCACCGCAAGCACGTCCCCGCTCGTGAAGCCATGTTCGGCCTTCAGCCCGAGAATCGCGTCCACCGTGTAATGCGTGGAGCCGCAGCAGGGATGGCGCTTGGGGATGAGGCCCTCGCTCTCGATGACATGCGGCTCGGCAATGGCCATCCCGGCCCATCCCGCCGCGCTCGCATCGCCGAACAGCTCGGCCACCCCCATCGGGCATTCCAGAATGTCGAGACGACCGGTCATGCCAGCCGCCGCAAGCGCAGCCGCGTCAACGGCATTGCGGGCGGCAAGCCCCGCATGCAGCGGCTTTGCCGGGGTCCCGAACTGCCCCTTGGGCCCGGCCGCCATGCTTGCCGCTACGCTCATGGCGCGCGCGATGCCCGCCGCATCGAGCCCCATCAGCCAGGCCGTGCCTGCTGCAGTTCCGATAGCCCCCACCGTCGAGGTCGCGTGCCAGCCGAGCGTGTAATGCGCCGGATTGATGCCTCGCCCGACTATCGCCTGCGCCTCGAGCCCGACGAGATAGGCGTCCACGAAGCTGCGCCCGTTCGCGGCTCGACCATGCGCGACGGCAAGCAGGGCCGGCACGAGCACCGCCGAAGCATGGGTGATGCCCGGCCGGAAATTGTCGTCGTAATCGAGAGCATGCGCCGCCGTGCCGTTCACCAGGGCGGCGACGGCTTCCGGTGCCCTGCCGCCACCAATGACGGCGGCTGCACCGGACGGCCCGATGCTGACGGCGAAAGCCGCACGCACCGACTGCGTCGCCTGATCGTCGGCGCCGGCAATCATGCAGCCGATCGTATCGGCGATCGCATGACGCGCACGCGTCCGCGCCAGAGGAGCGAACCCAGGTCCGGACCGGCTCCAGGCCGCAATGCGTTCGATGGCACTCGACATAGGCTCTCCAGATCTGCGACGAGTACGACGAGAAGGGCCAGCGCGTCCGTCAGCCCACGCGCGCGTCGAGGATGTGGCGCAGCAGGCGCCCGAAGGCGAAGCGGTTGACCTCCTCGCCCTTCTTGTCGGTGTTGACGCGGTGCACGATCACAAGGTCGAGCGAGGGAATGACGAGGCAGTACTGCCCGCCGACGCCCTGGGCGCTGTAGCTGCCATCCGGCAGCACGACGCCCGGAAAACCAGCACCGGACCGCGACACCCACCACATATAGCCATAGCCGCCACGCGGGCCTGCATCCGAGAGCGGCAGGACACTGGTCGCCACCCAGTTGGCCGGCACCACCTGCCGGCTGCGCCAGCGGCCTCGCCGCAGGAACATCAGGCCGAAGCGGGCGAGATCGCGCGTCGACATCCGGAACGGATAGGCCGGGTGCACGGAGCAGTCGTCCGGCTCGATCCAGCCGTCGCGACGTTCCTCGTCGAAGCGGAAATCCTGCATGCCGAGCGGCCCGGCGATGCGCCCCTGGAAGTCATCATGGATGCCGGCACCGGTGAGCGCGCCGAAGATCGTGCCGAGAGCGTTGAAGTCCCAGTTGTTATAGGACCAGAAGGCGCCCGGCGCGTGCGAATGGCGCGGCTCCTTGATCGACTTCATCCAGGCCGATTCATACCCGGCCGGGTGAAAGATGCCCGAGCGCGCAGTTAGCAGGTCGTAGATCGTGGCCGCCTTCTCGCGTTCGCTCAGGCCGTCCTTGTCGTCGACTCCGAGCTGCGCCAGGCTGCGCGACAGGTCGATCGTGCCTTCGTCCTCATGGATACCGATGAGAGCGCTGAGGAAGCTCTTGCGGATCGAATGGCACTGGTAACGATGGGCGAGATCGCCGCGGCTCGCGACAACCCGGCCGCCCTGCACGATCATCAGCGTCGCAGTCGCGATCGTGTCGGCATAGCTCCAGACGCGGTCGAGGCCATCCGCGGACCAGCCCGCATCAGCGGGGTTTACCGCACTCCAGTCCTCATTCGGCCAGGCCGCATCCGCAACCTGTCCGTCCCCCGAAACGTCTTTGCGCATGGAAAAATCGCCTCCCCTGAGGATTGCAGTCACGAGGCCGGCCGGTACCCCGTGCTCGCCTCCAGGAATTCCCGCGTGTAAGGCTCGGCGGCGCGGCCGGCGCGCACGTCCTCGGCGCTCATCTCCTCGATGATGCGTCCTTCGCTCATCATGCCGACGCGCTCGCACAGATGCGTCACCACCGCGAGGTCGTGACTGACCATCAGATAGGTCAGGTCGCGGGCACGCCGGAGCTGCTTCAGCAGGTTGAGGATTTCGGCCTGGACCGAAACATCGAGCGCCGAGGTCGGCTCGTCGAGGAGCAGCAGTTCGGGCTCGATGATGAGTGCGCGTGCGATCGCGACGCGCTGGCGTTGGCCGCCCGAAAGCTCATGCGGGAAGCGATAGCGGAACGATGGCCCGAGCCCGACGGCGGACAGGATTTCGTCGATACGCTCCTGGTGCCGGTCGAACCCGTGAATCCGGAGGGGCTCGGCCAGGACGTATTGCACCATCTTGCGCGGATGAAGCGAGGCATAGGGGTCCTGGAAGACCATCTGCACCCGGCGAAAGAAGCTCTTGTCGCGCTGGTGCGGCACCACCGTGTCGCGGAACCTGATCGTGCCCTCGTAGTCGCGGTTGAGGCCGACGAGCGCACGCAGGATCGTCGACTTGCCGCAGCCGGACTCGCCGATCAGCCCGAAGGCTTCGCCGTGCCCGAGCGTGAAGGAGACATCGTCGACCGCGGTCATCGCGGCTGCGCCGCTGCCGAAGATGATGTTGAGATGGCTGACTGCGAGGGCGGTTTCCTGCGCAGCCCCAGAAGCGTTCGTGGCCGGAGCACTCATGTCGCCACTCCGCTGCGGATCGTCGGGCCGTCGAGCCAGGCCGGGTCGCGGCTCGGGACCTGGAGCATGTCGGTGGCGCGGTCGAGCCGCGGCAGGCTGTCGAGCAGCGCGCGCGTATAGGGGTGGCGCGCATTGCGCAGGTCGCGCGCGGCGATGTCCTCCATGATCCGGCCGGCATACATGACCAACACGCGGTCGCAGAAATCGGCGACGAGGTTGAGGTCATGGCTGATGAACATCAGCCCCGCGCCACGCCGCGTGACGAGCTCGTCGAGAATGGTCAGGACCTGCCTTCGCACCGTCACGTCGAGGGCCGAAGTCGGCTCGTCGGCAATGATCAGGTCCGGTTCGGGAATGAGCATCATGGCAATCATGATGCGCTGCCCCATGCCGCCCGAAACCTCGTGCGGGAAGAGCTGGTAGACGCGGTCGGGATCGCGAATCTTCACCGCCTCGAGCATGGCCAGCGCCCGCGCTTCGGCCTCGCGCCGGCCGACCTTGTGATGCAGGCGGTAGGCTTCGGTGATCTGCTGGCCGACTCGCATCAGCGGGTTGAGCGAGAATTTCGGGTCCTGCAGGATCATCGAGATGCGGTTGCCTCGAATGCTCCGCATCTGCCGCTCGCTGGCGGCGAGCAGGTCGATGCCGTCGAAGGAGAGCCGCCTGGCGTCGATATGTGCGGCCTTCGGCGTCAGCTTCAGCACCGTGCGCCCGGTGAGCGACTTGCCCGAACCGGACTCGCCGACGATACCCACCTTCTCCCGGCCGACGTTGAACGAGATGCCCCGGACCGCCTGGGTGGTGCGATGAGCCCCCTTGAAGGACACGAAGAGGTCCTCGACCTCGAGCAGCGGCTTAGCCATGACGCGGATCCAGGATATCGCGCAGGCCATCCCCGAAGAGGTTGAAGGCGAGGCTGGTGATCAGGATGGCGGTACCGGGAATAGCCGCGATCCAGCCATTGGTCAGGATGAACTCCCGGCCGGAAGCCAGCATGGCGCCCCATTCCGGGCTTGGCGGCTGCGCACCGAGGCCGAGGAAACCGAGCCCCGCCGCGGTGAGGATGATCGCCGCCATGTTGAGCGTGAGGCGCACCACGACAGAGGGAATGCACATCGGCACGACATGGCCAAGGATGATGCGCAACGGCGAGGCTCCCTGCAGCCGCACGGCGGCAATATAGTCCGACTTGCGGATCGACAGGGTTTCCGCGCGAGCAAGCCGGGCGATTGGTGGCCAGGCGGCGAGCGCAATCGCGATGATGGCGTTTTCGATGCCCGGGCCGAGCGCGGCGACGAAGGCGAGTGCCAGCACCAGGCTCGGGAAGGCCAGGAAGACATCGACCACGCGCATCAGCACGATGTCTACCCAGCCGCCGAGATAACCGGAGGTGGTGCCGATGATCAAACCGAGCGGCGCGACGATGATCGCCGTCAGCAAGGCAATGTAGAGCGTGATGCGGGCGCCGAAGACGAGCCGGCTGAAGATATCGCGGCCGAGTTCGTCCGTGCCGAGCCAATGCGCCGCCGACGGCCGCATCAGCCGCTTGCCGAGATCCTGGGCATAGATGTCATGCGTCGCGATCAGCGGCGCAAACAAGGCCGCCAGCACGATGAGTACGATGACGGCCAGCCCGAACAGCGCCGACGGGTTGGCCTTGAGCCGCCACCATTTCAGGGACAGCTGCTGCATCCGCGCCTGGAATGGCGAGGCCGGAACGGGGGCCGTAAGCCAGGCCTTGAGGCCTGTGCCGGACGTTTCAAGAGGGGGAGCGGACATGGCGTGCCTTCACCGGGTGCGCGGGTCGAAGACCCGGTAGAGCAGGTCGCAGAGCAGATTGAGCGTGACGAAGATGACGCCGACGAGCAGCGTGCAGCCGACCACGGCATTCATGTCGCCCGCGAGCAGGGCATTGGTCAGATAGCGGCCGAAACCGGGCCAGGCGAAGACCGTCTCCGTGAGCACCGCCCCTTCCAGCAGGAAGGCGTAGGAGAGCGCCACGACGGTCACGACCTGCACGGCGATATTGCGAAAGGCATGGCCCCAAACGGTGCGCGACCAGGACAGCCCCTTGACCCGCGCCGTCACCACATATTCCTGGCTCAGCTGCTCGATCATGAAGCTGCGTGTCATGCGGCTGATATAGGCGAACGCGCCGAAGGCCAGGATCGAGGCCGGCAGGATGATGTGCGAGAAGGCGTTGCCGAACATCTCCCAGTTGCCCGCCATGGCACTGTCGATGAGCAGGAAGCCGGTCACATGCTCGAGGTCGAACTCATAGGTGAAGTCGATGCGCCCCGGCCCCGCCACCCAGCCGAGCGTGGCGTAGAACAGGACGAGCCCCATCAGGCCGAGCCAGAAATTGGGGGCGGAATAACCGATCAGCCMGACGACGCGTGACAGCTGGTCGATCCACGTATCGCGGTACATGGCGGCGAGCACGCCCATCGGAATGCCGAGCCCCGTACCGATGATGATCGCCACGCTGGCGAGCTCGATCGTCGCCGGGAAGACGCGGGCGATGTCTTCCATCACCGGTTTCCCGGTGGTCAGCGCCGTCCCGAAATCGAGATGCAGGATGCCCCAGACATAGCGCGCGAACTGCACCCAGAGCGGCTGGTCGAGACCGAGCTGCCGGTACATCGCGTCATAGGCTTCCTGGGTCGCGTTGTCGCCGAGCACCGCGGCAACGGGATCAAGCGGCAGCAGGCGACCGATGAAGAAGGTGAGCGCCGCGAGCCCGAACAGGGTCACGGCAACGGAAATGATGGTCCTTCCGGTTGCCCAGACCCAGGACGGAAGACCCTTCCGCCCTGGACTCGCAAACCGACGGGAGCCGACCTCGGCGACTTCGGACACCGGCCAGCCTTACTTGCTGGTTCGGGMGTAGTAGGTCTTGAAGCCGGTCCAGCTCCAGTCCTTCAGGTCCTTGCGGACACCCGCGATGTTGTACATCTGGAACATGAAGGCCATCGGCCCCTTGGCCATGACGTCCTTCTGAATCTCGGCGTAGAGCGCGTCGCGCTTKGCCGTGTCGGCTTCCAGCAAGGCTTCGTCGATCTTGGCGTTGAGCGCCAGGTCCTGATACGACGAACGCCAGCTCGGATATTGCGTCTGCTTCGCCTCGGCCCGGTTGTCGGGATTGAAGACGAGGCGCGAGGCATTCCCATGCGCATCCGGCACGCCGGTCTGCCAGGCCAGCATCGCCGACTGGAATTCGCGGCCGCGAACCTTGCTGAACAGCTGGGCATTGGCCATCCGCTCGAGCGACAGCTTCACGCCGATCTTGGAGGCGTTCTGCTGCACGCTTTGGGCGATCGGCGCCGAATGCGGCAAGGTGCCGAAGATCAGGCTGGCTTCGAAACCGTTCGGATAGCCCGCCTCGGTCAGGAGCTGCTTGGCCTTGTCGAGGTCGAGCTTGAAGGGCTGGCCCTCCTTCTCGTCCAATGCGCCGACCGCTCCAAGCTGCGCGAAGCTCGCCCGCGGCACCCCGAGATAGGTCATGATCGTCTTGCCGAGACCGTCATAGTCGATCAGGTAGCGCATCGCGAGGCGCACCTTCTCCTTGGAGAAGGGGCCGTCCGCAACGTTGAAGTTCCAGAAGAACAGCTGCGGCCGCAGAACCTTGAGGATCGAGACATCCTTCGAGGCTTCGAGGTCCTTGACGTCCTCGGGCGTCAGGTCACGCGCGACGTCGACGTCGCCCTGCCCCAGCAGCAGGCGCTGGGTGCCGGCTTCCGCGACATGCCGGATCAGCACGCGCTTCAGCGCCGGAGCCTTGCCCCAATAGCCCTCGTTCGCCTCGAGCACGATGGACTCGCCCGCGTTCCAGCGCGTCAGCTTGTAGGGGCCGACGCAGGCCGTGCGGGTGCCGAGATACTTATTGCCGAGATCACCATTCTGCTCATTGGCCATGATGGTCTTCATGTCCATCACGGCAGCGACGCGGTTGGCGGCGATCGCCTGCAGGATCAGCGTCGTCGGATAGGCCTTGTCGAGCTTGAACACGACCGTATTGGCATCCGGCGCCACGATGCGCTGATCGACCGTGTCCTTGGTGAAGCCGTATTCGGTCAGGGTCGCGGCATTGCCGAAATTGAGTTTGACCACGCGGCGCAGCGACCAGAGGACATCCTCAGCGGTCACCGGATTGCCGGACGGGAACTTGGCGCCCTTGCGCAGGTGGAAGGTGATCTCCTTGCGATCCGGCGAGACGTCCCAGCGCTCGGCGAAGAGCGGGACAACCTTGCGCTCGTCGGCCGGGTCGAAATCGACCAGCGTGTCGCAGGTGTTCTGCAGGATCTCGTTGGTCACGACCTCGCCGACCTGGGCCGGATCGAAAGTGCTGATCGCATCGATATTCCACGCCATCACCAGGGCGTTCTTCGGCGTGGCGGCGCCGGCCGTCGTGGCAGCAGCGCAAACGGCCGCCGCAGCGGCGACGCTGGAGAGAAGATACCGCGCGGCGCGAGGCGCGCGCGTCTCCGTCGACTGGTCTTGCTTGGCCATGGTCAGTTCCCGCTCTCGTGATTGTTCTTGGTCAAGACTTGCTGTGGTCGCTAGGCCTGCGCTGTGTCTCCCGCGCAGGCCCGGCTGAAAGGCTCAGGCGGCTTCGGGCCGCGGCTGGATCGGCGGCTTCACCTCGGCCGGGATCGGGCAGATATAGGGCGTCCTGGTCGTCCGCTCCTGGTGATCCTTCTTGGCGCGCGCCAGCAGCGTCTCGTCGCTCATCACGTCGACGGCCGTACCGGCCATGATCTTGGCGGCATGAACCATGCCCTTATGCGCGGCCGGGGCCTTGCCTTGCGCCGTGATCTGCCAGGAATGGCCGGGCGTGCCGATGGCATGCGTCGCGACGCGTGCCTGGATGGTCGGCACCTTCCAGCTGACATCCGCGACGTCGGTCGAGCCGACCATCGGCACGCCTCTGGCATCCCTGGGGATCACGAAATCGCAGAGCGGGGTGTTCTCGCGCGGCGCGACGCCGGTGCGGCGATAGTCGTTCAGGATGTCGGCCTCGCTCAGCGTCGCCTGGATCTGGGCGGCGTAGGCGCGGTCGGCATCGTCGAACGGCACGGGCCCGAGGCGCTGGATGTTCTGGAACATCGCCTCTTCGAGCGGCGTATTGCCGAGCATGTTGGAAACCGCGCTCATGATCGAGATCGAGACCTTGGTCTCGGTCATCAGCGCCGCCCCCTCGGCGACTTTCTTGACCCGTTCATTGAGCTCCAGCATGCCCGCGAGATCGCGGGCGCGGATCGCATAACGTACCTTTGCCGAAGCCTGCACGACGTTCGGCGCGATACCCCCGGAATCGAGCATGGCATAGTGGATGCGGGCATCCGACGGCATGTGTTCGCGCATGTAGTTGACGCCGACATTCATCAGCTCGACGGCATCGAGTGCGCTGCGTCCCAGATGCGGCGCCGCCGCCGCGTGCGAGGCGCGGCCGGTGAAGTGGAAGTCCATGCGCGTATTGGCGAGCGACAGCGCCTCGTCGACCCGCGTCATCGACGCCGGGTGCCAGGTGATGGCGACATCGACATCGTCGAAGGCGCCGGCACGCACCATGAAGGCCTTCGCTGCGCCCCCCTCTTCCGCCGGGCAGCCGAAATAGCGCACCCGCCCGGGGCGCCCCGTCTCGGCAAGCCAGTCCTTGAGCGCGGTCGCGGCCAGCAGCGCGGCCGAGCCGAGCATGTTGTGGCCGCAGCCATGGCCATGTCCGCTACCCTCGACCGGGCGCGGCTCGGCGATATTCGCCTCCTGGCTCAGGCCGGGCAACGCATCATATTCGCCGAGGAAGGCGATCACCGGGCCGCCCTCGCCCGCTTCGCCCATCACCGCAGTCGGAATGCCGGCGACATTCTCGGTCACGCGGAAGCCCTGTTCCTTCAGCATCGCCGTATGCTCGGCGACCGAGCGGTACTCGGTATAGGCGATCTCGGGCATGCCCCAGACCCGGTCGCTCAGCGCCTCGAAGGGCTGCCGCTTGGCATCGACCAATTGCCAGATCGTCTCTGAATTACGCATGGCGTCCTCTCGTATTCCAGATGCTGTCACAGATGCTTACGCAGAAAGCGTGCGACGGCCCCGAAGACCGTGCGCCGGTTCTCGATCCGGGCGAAGCCATGGCCCTCATGCGGGATGCGGACATACTCGACCGGATGGCCGCGGCCGCGCAGCACCGAATAGATCATCTCGCTCTCGCCGGGAGGCACACGCGGATCGTCGAGCCCCTGCGCGATAAACAGCGGCGCGCGAATATGGCCTGCCTTGTGGATCGGCGAGAAGCGGATCAGGTCGTCCCGATCGGCAACGAGATCGCCATATTCGACCGCGCGCAGATACTTGCGCCAYGGCCCCGTGGTTTCGAGCATCGTCAGGAAATTGGCGATGCCGTAGAACTCGACGCCGACCTTCCACAATTCGGGTTGTTCGGTCAGCGCGGCGAGCACCATGAAGCCGCCATAGGAACGCCCATAGACCGCGACGCGCTCGTCATCGACCTCCGGTTGTTCGCGCAGCCACAACCGCACCGCCTTGAGGTCCGCGACACTGTCCATGCGCAGATGCTTGTCGTCGAGATGCTGGTAGGCGCGGCCATAGCCGGTCGAGCCACGCACATTGGGGGCGACGACCATGATGCCTTGGCTCAGGAAGAACTGCAGGTCGGCCCGGAAGATCGGCGTCCACTGCGCTTCCGGTCCGCCATGCACCACGACCACGGCCGGATAGCCGCCCGCCGGAGCCTTGCTCCGCGGCCGGTAGACGAAGAAGGGCACTTCGAGACCGTCGAAGCTCGCGGCGCGCTCGACGCTCGGCTCGACAAAGCTGCTTGAATCGAGACCTGCCTTGGATGCATCCGTCAGCCGCGTTGCCGTGCGGGTAGCCACATCGAAGCGCCAGATATCCGGAGACGAGGTCGCACCATCGAGCGGGAACACGAGGCCGCTGCCGTCGGGAACCCAGGCCACCGAGCCGATGGTCCCGCGCGGCAAGCCGGCGACCTCGAACTCCTCGGCCGTCGCGAGATCACGAATGAAAACGCGGTTCCAGCCTTCCTCGTTCGCCACATAGGCGAGGCGGCCCTGGTCAGGCGCGAGCGCGATCGCCTCGATATCCTGCTTCTCCCGCTCGACGATCCAGGTGACGCGCCCCTCGGCCAGTGCACAGAAGGCGACACCGAGATGCTCGCGCCCCTGATCGGACACGAAGAAGAAGCCGCTGCCATCCTTCTTCATGCGGCTGACGACATAGCGCGCGCGGCCCTCATGCGGCAGCAATGGCGTGAGGCTGCCAGTCTCGAGATCGAGGCGATGCAGGTCCTGATCGCTCATCGAACGCGTGGCGTTGGCGACGAGCAGCGACTTGCCATCGGGGAAGAAGGCGACCGCCTCACGATAGCCGGAGCCTTGATGGACGCGCTTGGCGGTGCGCGTAGCGAGTTCCATGACGTAGACGTCCATATGCTCGCAATCGCGGGCATTGGAGGTGAATGCGATGCGTTGTCCGTCCGGCGCCCAGGCGCCCCAGGCATGCACGACCGTCGGATCGTCGGTAAGCGGCTCAGGCACTCCGGAGGCGCCCGGCACCAACCAGAGTTGGTGCCGCTCGTCGCCACCGCAATCCATCGTGAAGAGGAGGTCGCGGCCCTTGGGGTTGAAGGAGATCGCGCCGATCGGCTCCGGCATATCGGTCAGGCGCCAGGGCGCTCCGCCCGCGAGCGGCCGCAGCCAGATCTGGTGCGTGCCACTCTCGTCGCTGAGATAGGCCAGCAATTCGCCGTCGGGCGCGATGGCGGGGCTCTTTGCGCTCCGGACCTCGAGATAGGGCTCGATGCCGATGCGAATCTGGTTTGCGGCCTCGTACATGGGCTCTCCCTCAGGCCGCCTGGGCCAGCATCACATCGCGCAACCGGTCCGTTGCCTCGCGCAGGGCTTGCGACAACGCCGGCGCACTCGGCGTCGCTGCGTGGTTCGCTTCGGTCACGATCGTGAACCGGGCTTCGGGCCAGGCCTTTTTCAGCTGCCAGGCCGTGCTCATCGGCGTCACCGTATCGTAGCGCCCCTGCACGATCTCGGCCGGCAAATGGCGGATGCGACCGATGTCGCTCAGCAATTGGCCGGAGGGAAGGAAGGCCCCGTTCATGCAGTAATGCGTGAAGATCCGGGAGATCGCGAGCGCGGCGTCGGTGTCGGTCAGCGTCGCGACATGGTCCGGGTCGGGCAGGAACGTCTGGGTCTGCGCCGAAAAGGTCCTGAGGCTGACCGCCGCTGCAGCACGCAACCCGGCATCGTCGCTGGTCAGGCGCTTGTAATAGGCCAAGAGCAGATCATGACGCTCCGCCGCCGGCACGAATTCGGCAAAAGCCTCCCAATGATCCGGGAAGATCATACGCGAGCCCTGGAACCACCAGTCGATCTCCGAGCGCTGCGCCATGAAGATGCCATGCAGACGGAAGCCGAGACAGCGCTCGGGATGGCTCTGGCCGTAGGCGAGCCCAAGACAGCTGCCCCAGGACCCGCCGGTGACGAGCCAGCGCTCGATGCCAAGATGGCTGCGGATACGCTCCAGATCGGCGATCAGGTCCTGCGTCGTGTTGCCGTCGAGTTCCGCATGCGGGGTCGATTTCCCGGCACCGCGCTGGTCGAAGGTCACGATATTGAAGACGGCAGGGTCGAAGGTCCGGCGCTGGGCCGGCTTGGTGCCGCCGCCCGGACCGCCATGCAGAAAAACGACCGGAATGCCGTCCGGATTGCCGCTGGTCTCAACATGGAGTTCATGCGCGCCCCCCACCGCAAGCCGAAAAGCGCGGTAAGGCTCAAGCGCGGGGTAAAGAACGTCATCGTAGGCCGACACGCCTTGCTCCAACGAAAAACGCGCTGAAGCCAGCGCTCAACCATCTCGATGACCTAACGATGCCACGCTCGGCCCGATGCTGGCTAATGCAATTTGGGTTCGATGTTATGCGCCTGTGGAATAGTTTTGCAGCATACCCGTCCCCGACCTCCTGTTGCCTTGGGCGCCGCGGCCAGCCGCGTGGGCAGGCTCTTATTTCCGCTGAGGCAAAGGCCCTCGCCATGTCCCCAGCAGCATATCGAGAAAGCGCTCCGCAGCCGGAGCAAGGCGAACGCCGCGGCGACGCACCACGCCAATGGTCCGCGAGACCTCCGGATCGCGGATCGGGCACGTCACGATGATGGGATGCTCTCCGGTCGGCGTTGCAAGGCGCGGCAAAACCGAGATGCCAAGCCCGGCTTCGACCAGCCCCAGCGAGGTCGACAGATGCGTGACTTCGAAGGACCAGTCCAGCCGCACGCCGACCCGTACCAGGGCCGCGTCGAGGATGGCGCGATTGCCGCTCGCCCGGCTGACGGTGACCAGTGGATGCCCTTCGAGATCGGCCCAGCCGAGCGATGGCTTGCTCGCCAGGATATGGTCGCGCCGGCAGGCGAGGACGAACGGGTCTTCGAGCAGCGGCTCGAAGCTCAGATCGGGATCGGAGCCGCCGAGCAGATTGATGCCGAATTCGACCTCGCCGCGCGCCACGCTCTCCAGGCCATCATTGGCCGAGAGGTCGAGGATCCGGAACCGAATATTGGGATACTGCTCCGAGAAGCGCGCGATCACCGAGGGCAGGAAGTAAAACGCGGCCGTCGGCACACAGGCGAGCGCGATCTGCCCTGCTCGCCTCGTGCCAAGATCGCGCATCGCGAAGATCGATGAATCGAACTCGTCCAGCATGCGCCGCACCAGCGGCAGCATCTCGCGCCCGACCATGGTCAGCGCCACGCGCCGCGTCGTGCGTTCGAGCAGGGCCGCGCCGACCGCTGCCTCGAGCCGCTGGATGCGCCGGCTCAGCGCCGGCTGCGACATGTTGAGGGCCTCTGCGGCGCGGTGGAACCCCTCCAGTTCAACCACCGCGATGAACGCGCGCAGATCAAGCGCTTCGAAATTGATGCTCATGGCGCATCAATAACACCGATCTCTGCATTTCACAGAGGTTTCACGATCTGGGATGAGAGCCCGTCACTCACCGCTGGACGCCGCCCTTGCCCGATCCGCTCAAGCCCACTCATGCACGTGCCCTGCGCATTCCCTGCGTGCTGATGCGCGGCGGCACATCCCGCGGCCCGTTCTTCCTGGAAACCGATCTGCCGGCTGACCCGGAGGCGCGCGACCGCGTGCTGCTCGCAGCAATGGGGTCGCCTCACACGCTGCAACTCGACGGGATCGGGGGCGGCAATTCGCTGACCAGCAAGGTCGCCATCGTCGGCAACGCCTCACGCCCGGATGCCGATATCGATTACCTCTTCGCCCAGGTCGCAGTCGACCGGGCTCATGTCGATCTCGGTCCGAACTGCGGCAACATGCTCTCCGCCATCGGCCCCTTCGCCATCGAGGCCGGCCTCGTGCCGGCATGCGATGGTGAGACGATGGTTCGGATCTACAACCGCAATACCGCCTCGCTGATCGAGGCGGTGGTGCAGACCCCCGGCAAACGTGTCGAGTATGACGGCACAACCGCGATCGACGGCGTTTCAGGCACTGCAGCCCCGATCAAGCTGACCTTCCTCGAAGCCGTCGGTTCCAAGACCGGCTCCCTGCTGCCGACCGGCAAGCCGCGCGAGTTGATCGATGGTGTGCCGGTCACGTTGATCGACTATGCCACGCCGATGCTGCTCGTCCGCGCTACCGATTTCGGCCTTGCCGGTGACGAGATGCCGGCGGAGCTCGACGCGAATACGGCCCTGCTGGCGCGGCTGGAGGAGATACGGCGCGAGGCGGGCAGGCGCATGGGTCTTGGCGACGTCGCCGGCCGGGTCATTCCCAAGATCGGACTGCTTTCGACGGCCCGCCAGGGCGGCAGCCTGACCTCACGCTATTTCACGCCGGACCGCTGCCATCGCAGCCATGCCGTCACCGGCGCACTCTGCATCGCCGTCGCCAGTCAGGTCGCCGGCAGCGTTGCGCAAGAGGTAGGTCTCGCGGACGCCGCCTCGCTGGTGACGATCGAACATCCGAGCGGCCGTATCCAGGTCGACCTCGCTCTCGACGCATCTGGCCAGGTTGCCAGAGCCAGCCTGGTGCGCACCGCGCGCCGTATCTTTGAAGGCCATGTCATCGTCCCCGCCAGCGCGATTGGCGCGCTGCCAGAAGGGACTGCAATCGGAGGAAATTCCCATCATGACACCGACGCGTCGCCACTTCTGCAGCCTGCTGACGACTGCAGCCGCCAKCGCCTGTCTGCCTGAGCTGGCATTCGCTCAGGCAGCATTTCCCGAGCGGCCGATGCGCCTGCTGGTGCCTTACGCGGCCGGCGGCGGAACGGACGCGATCGCGCGTCTGGTCGCCCAGGGCGTTGGAGAAAAGCTCGGCCAGTCACTGGTCGTGGAGAATAACGGATCGGCCGGCGGCAACCTGATCACCGCACAGGCCGCCACCTCTCCCGCGGATGGCTACACGGTGCTGATGGCCAATCAGGGCCCGATGGTGGTCAACCCGCACCTGTTCAAGAACGTCAAGGTCGATCCGCTGACGGCCTTCGACCCGATCACCCTGATTTCCGCAGCTCCGCTGGTCGTCGTCGTGGCGCAGAATTCGCCCCACAAGACGATCAAGGACCTGATCAGCTTCGGCGAGAAGAATCCGGGCAAACTGACCTACGGCTCTGCCGGCAACGGTTCGGCCAGCCACCTGGCCACCGTTCTGCTGGCGCAGATGGCGCAGTTCACAGCCGTGCACGTGCCCTATCGTGGCGCAGGCCCGGCCCTGACCGACCTCCTCGCCGGCCAGTCCGATTTCATGATCACCACCGTGCCGTCGGTTCTCGGGCTGATCGAAGGCAGCAAGGTGCGCGCGCTGGCGGTGACCGGCAAGGAGCGGGCCAAGCTCTTCCCGGAGGTGCCCTCGGTCGCAGAAAGCGGCTGGGCCGGTTACGAGGCGACAGCCTGGTATGGTTTCGTCGTGCCGAAGGGGACGCCGAAGGATGTCGCTGCAAAGCTCCGCACCGCCACGGTGGAGGCCATCAACGACGCGACCATCCGCGAACGGCTGAAGAACGAAGGCGCCGAGCCGATCGGCAATACGCCGGCCGAGTTCGCTGCGATGATGGAAGCGGAGTCGAAGCGCTGGGCCGGCATCATCAAGCAGGCCCAGATCGCGGTAAACTAGGCCCGAGACGGGCCAATCCATACAAAGACCTGCGTCACGGCCCGCCAGCGGCAGGCCGTGACGCAGCGTACTTATCCAGCCTGAGCGATTCCGGGCCTAGCTCTCGCCTCTTTGCGGCAGGCGAGGCAGCAGGATCGTAAGCAGCCCCAGCAGCGGCAGGTAGGAGCAGACGCGGTAGACGAAGGCGATACCGTGCGTATCGGCGAAGTTGCCAAGCAGGGCCGCTCCAAGTCCACCCGCGCCAAAGGCAAAGCCGAAAAACACGCCGGCGATCAGGCCGACACGGCCGGGCACGAGTTCCTGTGCGAAGACGACAATCGCAGAGAATGCCGAGGCGAAGATCAAGCCGATCACGACGCTCAGCACGCCGGTCCAGAACAGGCTCGCATAAGGCAGCAGCAGCGCGAACGGGATCACACCCAGGATCGAGAACCAGATCACGAAACGCGCTCCGAACCGGTCCCCGATCGGCCCACCCAGAAAGGTCCCGACTGCGGCTGCACCGAGGAAGAGAAACAGCATCAGCTGCGCATCGCGCATGCCGAGCTGGAACTGGTCGATCACGTAAAAGGTGAAATAGCTCGAGATGCTGGCCATGTAGACATTCTTGGTCGCGGTCAGCAGCACGAGGATGAGGAACGCCAGTGCGACGCGCCCCTGCGGCAACGGCAGCGTGCGACTGACGGCAGGACGGCTGGCATTCTGGCGGCGATGACCGGCATACCAGGCCCCGACCCAGCCGAGCACGATCATGCCCAGCATCGCTATGGCCGAGAACCACGCCACACTGCCCTGGCCGAATGGCAACACCACGAAGGCCGCGAGCAGCGGTCCGATGGCCGAGCCCATATTGCCGCCAACCTGGAAAAGCGATTGCGCCAGGCCGTGGCGGCCGCCGGAGGCAAGGCGAGCCACCCGTGACGCCTCCGGGTGGAAGATTGCGGAACCGAAGCCGATCAGGCTCGCCGCCATGAGCAGCATCGCAAAGCTATGCGCATTGCCCAGCAGGATCAGTCCGGCGCAGGTGCAGGCCATCCCGGCCGGCAGCGAATAGGGCATCGGCCAACGATCGGTCACCATCCCGACGACCGGCTGCAGCAGCGAGGCCGTGACCTGGAAGGTCATGGTCAGCAGTCCGATCTGKACGAAATCGAGAGCGTAGTTTGCCTTGAACAGCGGGTAGAGCGAGGCAAGAAGCGATTGCATCACATCGTTGAGCAGGTGGCAGAAGCTCACCGCCAGCAGGATCGATGTCGTCGTCTTCTCGAAACGGGACCTGGTCCCGGGGAACGCTGCAACCATCTCAATTCGTCTCCAGCGCGGGCCGCAAACACCGGCTTATCGCCGCCATGCCTCTTTACAGAGCGCCTCCTTGACCTGCATTCGTGTTTCGGTCGAATTCTTTTGCGTTTGGGCCAAAGATGAGAAAACTGCCGCAGCATCTGCTCGAGGCGCGCGACGAGGCTCACCGCCGTAACCTCGGATGGATTGCCTATGCCGAGGCCGACATCCTGGTGCACAGCAACGAGGATCCGGCGGGCTACACCATCCCTCTCCATAGCCACCAGCGCATCCAGTTGCTCTGCGTCTTCTCCGGCGTGGTGGCAGTCGCGACCGAGCGCGGCCGCTGGATGATTCCGCAAGGCCACGCGCTGCTGATCCCTCACCATCTCGAGCATTCCGTGGAAATGCTGAGCGATGTCAGCATGCGATCGGTCTATCTTCTGCCCCGGGAGGGCGTCCTGGCCGATCCCGAGCCGGTGGTGCTCGAGGTAACGGATCTTGCGCGCAGCCTCATCATCGAAGCGATCCGCCTGCGCGAGGCGCCCGCCGGAAGCCGCAAGCTCACATTGAGCCTTCAGCTCCTGATGGAAGAGATCGCCTCCCTCGAATCCCGTCCTCTCGGCCTTCCCTTCCCGGCCGACAGGAGACTCGCGGCGCTATGCCGGGCCTATATGGCAGCGCCGTCGGCGAATGCCCGGCTCGACACCTGGGCGGAAGCGCTTGCGATGAGCCGCCGAACTTTCACACGCTTCTTCCTCAGGGAGACGGGCGTCAGCTTCGCGACCTGGCGGCAACAGGCCAGCCTGTTCGCCTGTCTGCCGAAACTCGCGGAAGGCGCGCCGGTGACGCAGATCGCCATGCTGGCGGGCTACGAGAACGTCGCCGCCTTCACCACGATGTTCCGCCGCCTGCTTGGGACCTCGCCGCGCAGCTACATGAAGGCCTCGATCACCGGCTAGGCCCGCGCCGGCTCGCCAGGGCCGCTATGTCCGGTTTCCTTCCGGCAGTGGCGACCTCCAGGACGAGCTGGTGTCGATCCGGGTCGTGGCGAAGCGCTCGCGGAGCCACTTGGCTGCCGGACCGCATGGCCGCTGCTTGTGCCAGATCATCTCGAGCGCGATCGGCCAATCCGCGTCGTCGAATTGAAGATCCGGCGTGATCAGACCGGGGGCGGCCGGCGAATTCGCGATGACATGGTCGGACACGAAGGCCCAGCCGATGCCGTGCTTCACCATTTCCAGAATGACCCAGTGGCTTTCCACCCACCAGACCTCGGCGGCAACGCGCAGGCGCCGCTTCTCMGGCCCGTCGCTTCTGGCGGCGACGAGGATCTGCCTGTAGCGCTTCAGCTCTTCCCAATCGACGCGGGCCTTGGCAAGCGGATGGTCCTTGCCGCAAACCAGCTTGAGCGGGACCCATCCGATCGTCTGGAAGCCAAGCTCCGTCGGCAAGACCTCCTGACGCCACATCACCCCGATATCGGCTTTCCCCGCGAGGACCAGCCGGCTCACATCCTCCATCAGCGGAAACAGGATTTCGAGCTCAACATGGGGGAAGTGCCGCGCGAAATCGGCAAAGAGCGCCCCCAGAGCGTGCTCCGGGTAAAGTTCGTCGATCGCGATGACAAGCCGCTTCTCGACATGAGCCTCGAAGCTGCGCGCGACGCCGATGAGGTGTTCGCTGCGATCGAGCACGACCTTGGCCTCGCGCAGCAATCTTTCGCCCGCCGGAGTGAGCACGGGATTGCGCCCAGCCCTGCTGAACAGAGCGACGCCGAGATCCTCCTCGAGATTCGAGACCTGCGTGCTCACGGCTGATTGCGCTTTGCGAAGCGCGCGCGCTGCCCCGGAGAACGAGCCATGCTCCGCTGCCGCGACGAAGGCCCGAAGTTGGTCCAGCGAAACCGTCATCTATCTGATTATCAGATACGATCCAACTTGATGCAATCGAAATGACAGATAGAGAACGCGGCCATCAATCCTAGTGAAGGCCCCTTAGCACATGCGCTCCGTTCGAGACCGAATCCGCCACGCACTCATGTTCGAGGCGATCGGATTAGCCATTGTCATTCCAGCGGGAGCCTATCTGTTCGGCCTGCCGGCGGGCCATATGGGCG
>NZ_JBFTLD010000088.1:0-22508 GCF_056396265.1 Allobosea sp. 05T422_2
GTGCTGGTCCGCAATGACGACTATGCCTGGGCCTCCGACCTTTCGAAGAACCAGGGGCCGGCCAAGTTCAAGAAGCTGACCTTTCGTGAGATCGCAGAGGAATCGACCGCCTATCTCGAGCTGAAGACCGGTGGCGCCGACCTGATCGTCGCCGTCCCCACGGACTTCCTGCCGCGCATGCAGGCGGACAAGTCGATCAAGGTGGTGACCATCCCGGGCACCGAGCTGGTCTACATGCCGATCAACACCAGCGTGGAGCCCTTCACCGACATCAAGGTTCGCGAGGCGACCGCCTTCGCCGTGAACCAGGCGGAGATCATGAAGAGCCTCTATGGCGGGCTCGGCGAAGTGGCCGACACCTTCCTGATCTCCTCGCTGCAGGAGTCCAAGGTCGATCCGAAATACAAGATCAGCTACGACCCCGAGCGCTCGAAGCGGCTTTTCGACGAGGCCGGCTGGAAGCTCGGCCCCAACGGTATCCGCGTCAAGGACGGCAAGCCGCTCCAGGTCAAGTTCTGGGCCCAGAATGGCACGGAATTCAAGCGACTGGCCGAGGTTCTTCAAGCCCAGCTCAAGGCGGTCGGCATGCAAGCCGACATCACGATCCTCGATTCCAGCACGATCAATTCGCAATACCGCAAGAAGACCGACCACCAGCTCGCGGTCCGCGCCTATCTCTGGACCAATGCCGATATCGTCGACTGGTTCTTCAGCGCCAAGCGCCTCGGCTATCCCAATGTCTCGATGTTCAACGATCCCGAGGCCGAGAAGCTGAACGACATCGCAATGAACAAGTCGCGCAATTGGGATGAGCGCGTCGTCAACTTCACCAAGTACCACGAATACGTATTGTCCCAGTATCCGTTCGCGCCGATCTACCAGCCGGTCCAGCTCTTTGCTCACGGCAAGCGCGTCACCATGCCGGAGAAGATCCGCGGTTCGGGTCTGTCGAGCCAGTCGATCGTCGATATCGAACCCGTCAACTGACGGGTTCGCGGACCGGTTCGAGCGGGAGAGGGCGCCGTGCTTCAATTCGCGATCAAGCGACTGCTTCTGCTCGTGCCGGTTTTCCTGGCCGTGTCGCTGGTGATCTTCCTGATCATCCATCTCGTGCCGGGCGACCCGCTCGACCACATCATCCAGGTCGGGTCGTCGCCCGAGCAGCAGGCGCAGATGATTGCGCGATACGGGCTGGATCAGCCCCTCATTGCCCAATATCTGCGCTGGCTCGGCAAGGTCGTCACCGGCGACCTTGGTGATGCGATCGTGCTGCGCCAGCCGGTGGCGAAGCTGATCGCCGAGAACCTGCCGCACAGCCTTGCTCTCGGCGGGCTCGCCTTCATGTTCTCCACGATCATCGGCATCACGGTCGGCGTGCTCGCCGCCTCCTTTCGCGACAGCCTGTTCGACCGGGCCGTGATGGGGCTGATCCTGCTCGGCTCGACCCTTCCGAGCTTCTGGCTCGGGCTGCTGATGATCCTGATGTTCGCGGTCCAGTTCGAGTGGTTCCCGGTCTCCGGTGCGCGCAGCTGGGAGGCGCTCGTCCTGCCCGTGCTGACCATCGGCATCGGCGGCACTGCGCTGATCGCCCGCGTCACCCGTGCGGCGATGATCGAGACGGCCAATCGCGACTTCGTTCGCGTGCTCTACGCCAAGGGATTGCCGTTCTGGCGCATCCAGCTCCGCCATGTCCTGCAGCATGCGTTGATGCCGGTCGCCACCATCCTTGGCCTGCGCATCGGCTGGATCCTCGGCGGCGCGGTCACGGTCGAGTTCGTCTTCGCTCGGCCGGGGCTGGGATCGCTGCTGATCACCGCGCTCGGCCAGCGCGATTATCCGCTCGTCCAGGGCTGCCTGTTGATGCTCGCCATCGCGGTGATGCTCGGCACGCTGCTCGGCGACCTTGTCCAGGCAGCCATGGATCCGCGGCTGCGCGAAGTGATGGGTGCCCGATGAGCCGGTCTTCGCTGCCCGCGCGGATCGCGCGTTCGCCACGGGGAGCGCTCAGCGCGCTCTTCCTCCTCGGGCTCGTGCTCTGCGCGCTGCTCGCCTACTGGATCGCACCCTATGACTATGCGAGCCAGAATCTGAGCCTGGCGAATTCGCCACCCTCGGCCGCCCATTGGCTCGGCACCGACGAGTTCGGACGCGACCTGCTCTCCCGCATCATCCAGGGCGCGCGCACCTCGCTCAGCGTCAGCGTGCTGTCGATCTCGCTCTCGGTCGCCGTCGGCGCATCGCTCGGCGCAGCCGCCGGTTATTTCGGCGGCGTCTTCGACCGGATCGTCACCGTCATCGTCGATCTGACCTGGTCGTTCCCGGAAATCCTGCTGGCGCTGATCCTGATCGCCATTCTCGGTCCGGGTCTGCACAGCACGGCCATCGCGATCGGCATCGCCTATCTCGCCCAGTTCACGCGCCTGACGCGGGCGCAGGTGATGACCCTGAAGAACGAAGTCTTCATCGAGGCATCGATCAATATCGGCGCCAGCCCGGCCCGCATCCTGTTCTGTCATCTGCTGCCGAATGCGATCACGCCGGTGATCGTGGCGGGAATGCTGGCGACGGGCGATGCCATCGTTCTCGAGGCTACGCTCGGCTTCTTCGGCCTGGGCGCTCAGCCGCCCCTGCCGAGCTGGGGGGCGATGATGAGCTCCGGTACGGCGCAGATCTTCATCGCACCCTGGATCATCATATTTCCCGGCCTCGTCATCGCGGCGACGGTCATCGCCATCAACCTGTTCGGCGATGCCCTGATCGAGGCGCTCGATATTCGCCGGCCGCTGCGGGACGGCTGAGACCCTGCCGTCCGCCGCTTACTGTCCGTTCCGATCCGCCAGAAGAAACGTATGAGGAAGCGCCATGTCCTTCAATGTCCTGACCGCCGAATTCTCGCATGAGAGCAATACGTTCAGCCGCAAGCCGGCCGATTACGCCGCCTTCGCGTCCCGCAATATCCAGCTTGGCGACGAGGCCGTTGCGGCCCGCAGCGAGGCGAACACGCCGATCGCCGGCTTCCTCGATATCGGCCGCCCCAATGGCTGGACGGTGATCCACACGATCAGCGCCTCGGCGCAGCCCTGCGGGCCGGTGACGCGCGATGCCTATGAGCGGATCGCCAGCGTCATCATCGAGGCCGCAAAGCAGAACAAGGACCGGCTGGACGGCATCCTGCTCGGCCTGCACGGCGCCATGGTCACCGAGTTCGACCAGGATGGCGAGGGCGAACTGCTGGAGCGTCTGCGCGCCGTGGTCGGGCCGGACCTGCCGATCGGCATCACGCTCGATCCGCATGCGAATGTCACCTCCAAGATGGCCGCGCTCGCCAACATCATCGTCGCCTACAAGACCTATCCGCATGTCGATGTGCGCGACTGCGCCAGGCAGGCCGCCGGCATTCTGCAGCGCGCCATGACCGGCGAAATCAGGCCGGTCACCATTCGCGCCCATCGCCCGATGCTGGAAGAGATCAATGGCGGGCGCACCGATATCGGGCCGATGGTCKAGCGCATCGCGCGGGCACGTGCCTATGAGCAGAAGCCCGATGTCTTCGCCGTCAGCGTCAACGGCGCCTTCGGCAATGCCGATATCGAGGAGGTCGGCCCGACCGTCCTGGTGACGGGGCAGGGGGATCTGTCCGCCCACCACGCCTTCGCCGAGGAGCTTGTCCATGACATGTGGACGCGGCGCTTCGAGAGCGTGAACACCTATCTCACGGTCGAGGAGGCGGCCCGGCAGGCCAATGCCTTCGACTCCAAGGACGGCCCGCTGGTCATTGCCGATTACGCGGATAATCCGGGCGGCGGCGGCTATGGCGACTCCACCGAATTGCTGCGCGCGATGATCGCGGCCGACGTCCAGGATGCCTGCTTCGGCCCGATCATCGATCCGGAAGCCGCCGAGGAGCTGCATCGCCACGCGGTCGGTGACCGCGTCTCGATCCGGCTCGGCGGCAAGACCGATCCGCGCGTCGGGGGCGCACCGCTTGCGCTCGAAGGCACGCTTCTCTTGTTGAGCGATGGCGACTTCGTCGGTGACGGGCCGATGCTCGGCGGGCTGAAGGGAAGCTGGGGCACGACTGCCGTGCTGCGTGTCGGCGGCATCGACATCCTCGTTGCTACCTTCCCGGCCCAGATGCTCGACCTGCAGCAGTTCCGCGCCTTCGGGATCGACCCGGTTGCGAAACGGGTGGTCGGGCTGAAATCCATGCAGCATTTCCGTGCCGCCTTCGAGCCGATCGCCGGCAAGGTCGTGGTCTGCGACAGCGGTGCACTCTGCACGCCCGACCTGACCAAGCTGCCCTACAAGCATGTCCGCCGGCCGATCTTCCCGCTCGACCGCGACATGCAGCTCGCCGGCTGACCTGAGATAAGGGCGCGGCGCCTCACTGTCCCTCGGAGCGGCGACACGCAACTCCGGGGCCAGCTGGCGGCCCGCCAGCGGCATCCCTGCGTGCCATCCCGCCACCGGGTCGCTATGGTCCGGCTGTATCGGTCTTCATGTCACGCGCATCGGTTGCTTGCCGGTTGCGCTCGCATGGTCGATGGGTGACCAAGGCGGATGAGGGCTKGCCCAACGTGAATCTGAAATTCCTGGAAACCTTCGTCTGGGTTGCAAGGCTGCGCAGCTTTTCCGTCGCTGCGGACAAGCTCTGCACCACGCAGGCGTCGGTCTCCAACCGCATCGCCACCCTGGAGCGTGATCTCGGCGTCCGCCTGTTCGAGCGCGACCTGCGCAATGTCAGCCTGACACCGCACGGCCAGCGCGCCCTGGCGCAGGCGGAAGCGATCGTGCGCATGGTCAATGACTTCCAGCGCACGATCGGCGACGCCAGCAATGAGCGCGGGACGGTGCTGATCGGCGCGATCGATTCTGTCGTGTATGCTTGGCTGCCGCGGCTGATCGAGCGCGTGAAGGAAGCCTATCCGAACGTCACGATCGACCTGAACGTCGACACCAGCCTGAACCTGGCGCGCCAGATCCAGGACGGTCAGATCGATCTCGGCCTGGTCATGGGGCCGGTCGTCGCTCCCCATATCCGCAATATCGAGCTCTGCACCTTCGAATGCCTCTGGATCGCCTCGCCGAAGCTGCCCCTCAAGCCCGGCAGGCTCGCGATCGCCGATCTCGTCGACTATCCGATCTTTGCCTATTCAAAGGGCTCCCAACCGCATCAGGCCGTGCTGCGGGTGATCGAAACGGCGGGAGTTGACCCCAGCGCGATCCGCATCTTCAACTCCAACTCGCTCGCCACCATCACGCGGCTGATCCGCGACGGCGTCGGCATCGCCGTGCTGCCGCGCGTCGTCGTGCAGGAGTTCCTGGAGACGGGTGATCTACGCGTTCTCGATGTCGATGCGCGCTTGCCGCCGCTGAATTTCCACGCGGTTTTCGCCGATGATCCGGGCAACACATTACCGGCGCTGATCGCGGACATGGCCGTCGAGATCGCGGCCTCCAACTGACCATACGGCGGATGCCCAAGGAAACGGCAGGGCATGGCGCTGGCGTTCTCATAAGCAATTCTTGTCGAGGCGAACAAGAATTTCGCGTTTGCCGGGCCGGCTCGCGTTTGTTCTGCTGCGGCAACACCTGCAGGGAGAACGCCGTTGAAAGTCTCGCTCATCCAGATGAACTCGCAGGACGACAAGTCCGCGAACCTCAAGACGGCCCGGGCCATGATCGAGAAGGTCGTCGCCGAGGACCATCCCGATCTCATCGTACTGCCGGAATACTACGCCTTCCTGGACGGCAGTCCGGCGGCGATGCGCGAGAGCGCCGAGACCTTTCCGAACGGCGAGAGCTATCGCCTGATGTCGGGCCTGGCCGAGAAGCACGGCGTCACCATCCATGCCGGCAGCGTCTGCGAGCGCGACGRTGACGACTATTTCAATGCGACCCTCGTCTTCGGTCCCGATGGCAAGCAGATCGCGCATTACMGCAAGATCCACCTGTTCGATGTCGATGCTCCCGGCGGCTCGAGCTACCGTGAGTCCAACATGGTCTCGCGTGGGAAGGAGGTCGTGACCTATAAGGTCGGGGACGCCACGGTCGGCTGCGCCATCTGCTACGACATCCGGTTCCCGGAGCTCTTCCGCAAGCTGCGCGACGCCGGTTCCGATCTGATCGTGCTGCCCGCCGCCTTCACCCTGATGACCGGCAAGGACCATTGGGAACTGCTGGCCCGGGCCCGCGCGGCCGAGACGCAGACCTGGTTCCTGGCGACCGGACAGACCGGCACCCATGCGCAGGGCAAGAACGCCTGCTACGGCCATTCCATGGTCATCAACCCCTGGGGCCATATCGCCGCCCAGGCTTCCGACGGTATCGGCACGACGAGCGCCAGGCTCGATTTCGACTACACCGCCAAGGTCCGCGCTGCGGTCCCCGTCGCCAATCATCACGTCATCGGCTGACCGGAGCGCAGCATGTTCATCGTCAATCCCATGCCGGCGCAGATTCCGGCCAGCCTCGTTGCGCTGCTCGAGAAATGCGAAGTCGCGACCATCGGTCATGTCCTGCATTCAGGCTTCGTCGACCGCGAGATCCGCGCGGTGCTGCCGACCAAGCGCATCGCCGGCACGGCGGTCACCATCCGCATCCCACACGCGGATTCGACCGCGTTGCACTACCTGACCAAGCTCGTCCGTCCGGGCGATGTGGTCGTGATCGACCGCTGCGGCGACACCAAGCATGCCTGCTGGGGCGGCGTCGTCACCCACGCCATGAAGAATGCCGGAGTGGCTGCCGGTGTCATCGACGGCCCGGCCACGGATTTCTCCGAGATCGTCAAGACCGACATGCCGATGTGGTGCCGCGGTCCGTCGCCGATCACGACCAAGATCCTCGGCACCGAGGGCGCGATCAACGTTCCGGTCAGCGTCGGCGGCCAGACGATCGAGCCGGGGGATGCCGTGCTCTGCGACGAGAGCGGCATTGTCGTCCTCAAGGCCGCGACGGCCGAAGCCTATGCCCGCCGCGCCATCGAAATGCAGGAGCAGGAACTCGTCCTGCTCGAGCGCCTGCGCAAGGGCGAGAAGCTGCCCGATATCTCCGGCGCTACCGCCATGGTCGAGGGCAAGCTCGCCAGGGTCTGAATGTCCGACATGTCGAAGCGGGCGGCACAAAGCCGCTCGCGCAACCATAAACAGAGGGGAAGTCGCATGAAGACATATGCCAAGATCGCGATCGGAGCCGGGCTCGCGACCGCACTCCTGTCAAGCACCGCCATGGCCCAGCAGACCGTGACGGTGATGGCCTATTCCGGTCTCTTCCAGGAGCGCTACACCAAGGCGGTGGTCGAGCCCTTCATGAAGGCCAATCCCGGCATCAAGGTCGAATATTTCCCGATGCCGAACTCGGCCCAGATGCTGGGCAACCTGCGCGCCCAGAAGGCCGCGCCGCAGGCCGATGTCGTGATCATGGACGTCTCGGTCTCGAAGGCTGCGACCGACGAGAAGCTGCTCACCAAGATCGACGAGAAGAACACCCCGAACGTCGCCGATCTCTACCCCAGCGCGCGCATTGCCGATGTCGACGGCGTCGCCGTGACCTTCGACAACCTCGTTCTGCTCTACAACACCGATACGGTGAAGGAGACGCCGAAGTCCTGGATGGACCTCGCCGACAAGAAGTTCGCCGGCAAGGTCGCAATCCCCGGCATGCCTGACATCCAGGGCCTCTCGCTCGTGCTGATCACCGACAAGGCGCGCGGTGGCACCGACTATCTCAAGAATGTCGACAAGGGCATCGCCGCGCTCGGCGAGATCGCGCCCAACGTGCAGACCTGGGAGCCGAAGCCCGAGGTCTATGTCACGATCATCTCCGGCCAGGCGACGGTGGGCGCCGGTTGGAACGCCCGTGCGCAGGTGAACATCGACACCTCGAACGGCAAGCTCGGTGCGACCCTGCCGAAGGAAGGCAGCGTCTTCCAGATCAACACCGTCAACCAGGTCGCCGGCGGCCCCGGCAAGGATGCCGGCGCGAAGTTCATCAACTACGCGCTCAGCCCCGAGGCGCAGAAGGCTTTCACGGAAGCGATGTTCTACGCGCCGACCAATGCCAAGGCGCAGATCTCGGACGCCGCGATCGCGCGCACGGCGGTGAAGTCGATGGACAAKGTCATCCCGGTGGATTGGATCGCACTCGCCAAGGTCCGCGAGCCGATCATGGACCAGTGGCGCCGCAAGGTGATCCCGCTGAGCCGCTGAGCCAAAGGAGGATGTCGACCATGACCAGCCGAACCGATGCACCAGAGGGCTTCCTTTCGATCCGGAGCCTGACCAAGCGCTATGGCGACTTCGTCGCGGTCGACAATCTCGATCTCGAGGTGCCGAAGGGCGAGCTCGTCGCCTTCCTCGGCCCCTCGGGCTGCGGCAAGACGACTTCGCTGAGAATGATCGCGGGCCTCGTGCCCGCGACCTCCGGACGGATCGTCGTCGGCGGCAGCGACCTGACCGAGGTCGCGACGCATCGGCGCGACATGGGTCTGGTCTTCCAGAGCTATGCGCTGTTCCCGCACATGAGCGTGGCGCGCAACGTCGCTTTCGGCCTCGAGATGCGCAAAGTCGACAAGGGCGAGATCGCCAAGCGGGTGAAGGAGGCGATCGCGCTCGTCCACCTCACCGGCAAGGAGGAGCACCGGCCGGCCCAGCTCTCCGGCGGCCAGCAGCAGCGCGTGGCGCTGGCGCGTGCGCTCGTCATCCGTCCCTCGATCCTGCTCCTCGACGAGCCGCTCTCCAATCTCGATGCCAAGCTGCGCGACGAGATGCGCAACGAGATCCGCGACATCCAGAAGCGCCTCGGCATCACTGCGATCTTCGTGACGCATGATCAGGTCGAGGCGCTGACCATGTGCGACAAGGTCGTGGTGATGAATCAGGGCCGGCTCGAACAACTCGGAACCCCGGTCGAACTCTATGAGACGCCGAAGACGGCCTTCGTCGCGAGCTTCGTCGGCCGCAGCAATCGCCTGACGGCTGTCGCCCGCAATGGCGCGGCCGAGTTCGCAGGCCAGCGCATAGCCGCTCCCGCCGGCCTCGAGGGACCGGTGCAGGTGATGATCCGCCCGCATCGCCTCGGGCTTTCGCCGGACTCTGCTGCAGCCGCGGATTCCGCGCGCCAGCACGTTTCGGGCACCGTCGCCCGCGCGATCTTCGCCGGCGACATCCTGCAATATGACGTCGATGTCGGTGGCCAGATCGTCTCGGTCGAGCTCGCGACCCGCGGCGGCGAGAGCGTGATCGAGCCGGGCCGCCCGGTGACCCTGTCCTGGCGGCCGCAGGACATCTTCGTCTACGGAGCGGCAGCATGAGCGCCGTCGCGCCAGCCGCAGCGATGGCGGCCCCGATGCCGGCCGCGGAGCGGAGCAGCGGCCTGCCGCTGGTCGTGCTGCTGCTCCTGCCGATCGCGCTCGTGAACGCCTTCGGCTTCCTCGCACCCGTCTTCAACCTCCTGCGCATGTCGTTCTACGAGTCGCAGGCGACGGGCGCGATGGTCGAGGTCTATACGCTCGCGACCTGGGCCTCGGTGCTGCGTGACAGCTTCTACGCCGAGCTCATTCTCAACAGCATCCTGGTCAGCCTCGGAATCACGCTGATGACGCTGGTCTGCTCCTATCCGATCGCGCTCTATCTTCATCGCTCCAGCGGCACATGGCGCACGATCCTGCTCGTGCTGGTGATCTCGCCGCTGCTGACTTCGGCGGTGGTGCGGACCTATGGCTGGGTCGCGATCCTCTCGGAAAACGGACTCGTCAACAATGCGCTCGGTGCCATCGGCATCGCGCCGCTCAAGCTGATGTTCAACAAGACCGGCGTGGTGATCGGGCTGACCGAGATCCTGATGCCCTACATGATCCTCGCGCTGCTTGCCGGCTTCGGCCGGCTCGATCCGCGTGTCGAGGAGGCTGCGTCCACGCTCGGCGCGCCGCCGTGGAAGGTGTTTCGCCATATCGTCGTGCCGCTGACCCTGCCGGGCATCGCGCTTGGGTCGCTGCTCTGCTTCGTGCTGGCTGTCTCATCCTTCATCACGCCGAAGCTGCTCGGTGGCGGCCGTGTCTTCCTGCTTGCGACCGAAATCTACGACCAGGCCATCGTGACGCTGAACTGGCCGCTCGCCGCGACGCTCTCGATCCTCGTGCTCGTCATCTTCGGCGGTGCTCTCGTGCTCTACACCCGCGCCCTGCGCGCAATCATGTGAGGGGAGGACATCATGGACGAACGCCCGATTTCTCCCGCCCTGAAGATMCTCGCCGGTGCGATGTTCATCTTCCTGCTGGCGCCGTTGATCGTCGTCGTACCGATCTCGTTCTCCGGCGACAGCTACATGATGTTCCCGCCTTCGAGCTGGRGCACCAAATGGTACCCGGCGATCTTCGCGGACGGGAAGATGGTCTCCGCTTTCTGGACGAGCCTGTTGCTCGCCTTCCTGGTGACCGTGCTCAGCCTGCTGATCGGCCTGCCGGCGGCCTATGCCCTGGTCAGGCTCAAGCCGCGCGGCGCGGAATTCCTGTCGAGCCTGTTCACCGCGCCGCTGCTGCTGCCGACGATCGTGCTCGGCCTGGCGATCCTGATCGTGTTTTCCGGATATGGCCTACTCGCGACCTTCCAGGGTCTCGTTGCAGCGCATCTGGTCGTGACCTTGCCCTACGCCATCCGGGTGCTCTCGACCGCTCTCGCCACCCTGCCGATCCCGGTCGAGGAAGCGGCCGCGACGCTGGGCGCCTCGCCGCTGACGGTGTTTCGGCGCGTCACCCTGCCGATGATGCGCTCGGGCATTGTCGGCACCACGGCGCTCTGCTTCCTCGTCTCCTTCGACGAGGTCGTGCTCTCGCTCTTCATGACCGGCCCCCGCATCTCGACGCTGCCGGTTGCGATGTATCACCGCGTCGAACAGCAGGCCGATCCGCTGGTCGCGGCCTTGTCCGTGCTGCTCGTCGTGCTCACGCTCGTCGTCGTTCTGGTTGTCGACCGGACCTCCGGCCTCGCCAAGACCTTCGTCAAATGAACACCTTGGTCGCATCAGGACGGCCGGACAAAGGGAGCCGCATGGTCTCGAGCTGTCATGAAGCAGGCCGCTAGCCCGGCCGAACACTGAAGGCGGTCGGGCAGGGCCCGCCGCCGCGCCGAAACGCCCACTCTTCGAACCTGGCCTGCTCGCGGCGCGAGCGGGAACCCTGGAGTTTTGCCTGATGGAACAGGATATCCGCATCGCCGTCGATATCGGCGGCACCTTCACCGATATCGAGATCCTCGATGCCGGTACCGGCGCGATCCACCAGATCAAGACCCCGAGTACACCGAAGGATCCGTCCGTCGGCCTCCTCACCGGCATCCGCCAAGCGTCGGAGCGCTTCGGTTTCCCGCTGGAAGCAGTGCAATATCTGCTGCACGGTACCACGATCGCGACGAACGCGGTGCTGGAACGCAAGCTGCCACTCGGGGCAGTGGTCACCACGACGGGCTTCGAAGACGTGATGCAGATCGGCCGGCACGGCCGCAAGGACGTCTACGCGATCACCCTGGAGCAGCCGGAGCCGCTCGTCGCCCGCCGCTTCTGCTTCGGCGTCGAGGAGCGCGTCGGTGCAGACGGGCGGATCATTACTCCGCTGCATGAGGACGGCGTTCGCAGGATCGCGTCCGAAATCGCCAGGGCCGGCGTCAGGTCGGTCGCGGTCTGCCTGCTGCACGCCTATGCCAATCCGGCCCATGAGCGGCGCGTTGGCGAGATTCTGTCTGACTTGCTGCCGGGCGTCGCCATCTCACTCGCCAGCGACATCTCGCCCGAGATCCGCGAATATGAACGCATGTCGACCACGGCGCTGAACGCGCTGCTGGTGCCGATCGTCCAGAGCTATACCGACCGTCTCGCCGGGCGCCTCGCCGAGGAGGTGCCGCAGACTCAGGTCTACCTCGTCCAGTCCAATGGTGGTGTGTCCGGCCTGGCCAAGGCCGGGCGTGAGCCCGCCCGCCTGCTGCTCTCCGGCCCTAGCGGCGGTGCCGCGGCGGCCAGGCGCCTGTCGGCCGAGCTCGGCGAGCCCAATCTCGTCGCGGTTGACATGGGTGGGACCTCGTTCGACGTCTCCGTGGTCCATGACGGCGTGGTCTCGATGGTCAATGAGGGGGAGGTCGATGGCCTGCCCGTGCGGCTGCCGATGATCGAGATGCGCACCATCGGCGCCGGTGGCGGCTCGATCGCCTGGGTCGATGACGGCAATCGCCTGCGCATCGGCCCGCACAGCGCCGGAGCCGATCCCGGCCCGGCCTGTTACGGCAAGGGTGGTATCGCGCTCACCGTGACCGACGCCAATCTCCTGCTCGGTCGGCTCGACGGCAAGAGCTTCATGGGCGGGGCGATGCCGCTCGACCGTGAGGCCGCGCGGCGCGCTGCCGAAACCGTGGCGGCGCCGCTAGGGCTCTCCGTCGACAGGACCGCGGCCGGCGTCATCGACGTCGCGAATTCGGCGCTGGCCATGGCGATCCGGCTCTCGCYCTTCGAGAAGGGGCTCGACCCCGAGGATTTCGCCATGCTGTCCTTCGGCGGTGCCGGTGGTGTCCATGCCTGCGAGGTGGCGGAGGAACTCGGCATCCGCCGTGTCATCTTCCCCGCCCATGCCTCGACGCTCTCGGCCTGGGGCATCCTCTGGTCCGATATCGCCCATGATCTCGGCGCCACGCAGATCGGCCTCTTCGATGAACTCGCGCCGGGCCTGGAAGCGACCGCGTCCCGCCTCGTCACGGAGGCGGAAGCGCTGCTCGCCGAGGACGGTGTCGCGCCCGCGGCACGCCGTTTCGAATGGGCCGTCGACCTGCGCTATGCCGGTCAGGCCTTCGACCTGCGTGTGCCGCTGGACGAGGCTGATTTCTCGGCCGCTGGTGTCGCCAAGGCGAGTGCCTCCTTCCACGCCCTGCACAAGCAGCGCTTTTCCTATGACGAGCCCGAGGTCCTGGTCGAAATCGTCGCCCTGCGCCTAAAGGCAGTGGGAGCGCTGGCCAAGCCCGTGCCGGCGCGCCAGGCCGCCGGCTCCGCGAAACCGGCCGCACAGTCGCGCCCGGTCCATGGCCGGGGAGCGGCAGTCGACACCCCGGTCTGGGAGCGCGATGCAATCGGCACCACCGATCCCGTCAGCGGCCCGGCCGTCGTCGAAGAGCCCTACACCTCGATCTACCTGCCGGCCGGCTGGAACATCGTCACCCATTCCGCCGGCGCCCTGATCGCCGACCGCATCACCGCGCAGTGAGGCCCGACACCATGAGCGACATTTTCAAGGGCATCGACCCCGTCCGCCTCGAAGTCATCCGCAATGCGCTGGTCGCTGCGGCCGAGGAAATGAGCATCACGATCTGGCGCACCAGCCGCTCGACCGTGGTTCGCGAAATCCTGGATTTCTCGACCGCCGTCTTCGATGCGCAAGGCCGCAACATCGCCCAGTCCGCGCGCATCCCGGTTCACCTGAACTCGATGTCGGACTGCCTGCGCACGATCCTCGATCGCTTCATTCCACTCGACCAGTGGAACGACGGCGATGTCATCGTCACCAATGATCCCTATTCCGGCGGCCAGCATCTGCCTGATATCCAGACCTTCCGGCCGGTTTTCGTTGATGGCGAACGGGTCGGCATCGTCGGTACGCTCTGCCACCATGTCGATGTCGGCGGCGGTGCGGCCGGCAGCTACTATGCCAATGCGACGGAGGTCTTCCAGGAAGGCATCCGCATCCCGCCGCTGCGCCTCGTCGACAGAGGCGTGCTCAACACCGGCGTCTTCGAGATGCTGCTGCACAATGTGCGCCAGCCCGACGAGACGCGCGGCGACCTCAACGCGCAGATCGCCGCACTCGGCATCGGCGAGCGGGCCGTGGCGCGCATGGCCCGCAAATACGGCTCCGCCTCGCTCGCAGCCGCAATGTCGGCCATCCTCGACGGCTCCGAGCGCATGGTGCGCGCCGCGCTGAAGGCGCTTCCCGACAGCGAATCCTCCTTCGTCGAACTGGTCGATGATGATGGCCAGTCGGAAGAGCCGATCCGCCTTGCGGTGAAGATCATCAAGCGCGGCGAGACCATCACGCTCGATTTTGAGGGGTCGAGCCCGCAGGTGAAGGGGCCGGTCAACAACACCCCCGCCATGACCTGCTCGGCCGTCTACTACGCGCTGCTGGCGGCACTCGGCGGCGAGATCCCGGCCAATTCCGGCTGCTATCGCGCCGTCACCGTGAAGCTGCCGGAAGGCAGCGTGGTCAACGCGGTCTTCCCGGCGCCCGTCGCCGGCCGCATGGTCGTCAACCATCGCATCGCGACCGCCGTCTTCGGCGCGCTGGCGCAGATCATGCCGGAGCGCATCCCGGCTGCCTATTACGCGATCTCCTATGTCTACGCGCTGCAGACGACGAACCCGAAGGGCAAGCGCCAGGTCTATTTCGACATTGAGGTTGGCGGTTGGGGCGGACATGCCAGAGGCGACGGCGCGAGCGCGCTCTCCTGCGGCCTGCACAACAATACCAATGCCCCGATCGAGATGGTCGAGGCCAAGTACCCGGTGACCTTCACCAGATACGGGCTCATTCCCGACTCCGGCGGCGCCGGTGAATTCCGTGGCGGGCTGGGCCTCGTGCGGGAATGGCGATTGGACGCGGCCGAGGGCTCGCTCTCGACCAATTTCGAGCGTTTCCGGCATGMGCCCTATGGCATTGGCGGCGGAGAGCCCGGTTCGCTCAGCCGCACCACCGTGACGCGCGCGGACGGCTCGAAACTTTCTCTCCAATCCAAGGTCTCGGGCATCCCGTTGAAGGCCGGCGACACCGTCACCATCGAGACATCCGGCGGCGGCGGCTTCGGCGATCCGGCGCGGCGCGATCCGAAGCGCCTCGCCAAGGACCTCTCCGACGGGCTGGTGACGCCGAAGGCCGCGTCCCGGTTCTACGGCGCCGAACAGGAYAAGGAGGAGGCGGCATGAACACGCAGAGTTCCGCCGACGGCGTTCAGATGACGCTYGCCCAGGTCGAGGCGCTGACGCGGCGCGTGCTGCTCGCCTGCGGGGTCGATCCGCGCAACGAAGCGCCGATCACGGCTTCCGTCGTCGCGGCGGAGGCCGAAGGCGTGCATAGCCACGGCCTCGCGCGCCTGCCGACCTATTGCGAACACRCCCGCGTCGGCAAGATCGACGGGAAGGCGCGCCCCGTGCTCGATAGCCCGAAGCCGGGCCTGGTCCGCATCGATGCCAAGGGCGGCTTTGCCCATCCGGCGATCGATTTCGGCCTGCCGGCTTTGTGCGAGGCGGCAAAGGCCCAGGGCATCGCCGCCCTCGCCGTCACCAACTCCTATAATTGCGGCGTGGTCGGCTATCATGTCGAACGCATCGCGCAGAATGGCTTGCTGGCCCTGGCCTTCGTCAACGCTCCGGCCTCGATCGCGCCGGCGGGCGGTGCCACGCCGGTCTTCGGCACCAATCCGATCGCCTTTGCGGTGCCACGTGCGGGGCGCGAGCCGTTGGTGCTCGACCAATCCTCCAGCGTCGTCGCCAAGAGCGAAATCGTCGTCCACCAGCAGCGCGGCGAGGCGATCCCGCTCGGCTGGGCGTTGGACAGGGACGGCAATCCGACGACCGATCCCAAGGCCGCGCTGGCCGGTGGTTCGATGGTCCCGTCCGGCGGCTACAAGGGCGCCGGCCTTGCCTTGATCGTCGAGGTCTTCGCAGCCTGGCTGACCGGCGCCAGTCTCTCGATCGATGCGTCCTCCTTCGCCGACAATCTCGGCGGCTCGCCCCGCACCGGCCAGTTTTTCATCGCGATCGACCCTGGCGAACTGGTGGGCGAGGGCGCTTCGTCCCGCCTCGAGCGCCTGTTCGATGCGGTGGCCGGTCAGCCCGGCGCCCGCCTGCCGGGCGAGCGTCGCGCCGGCGCCCGCACACGCACGGCGACCGACGGCATCATCATTTCGCGCAAGCTCTTCGACACGATCGAGGCCTACGCCAGACCGGCATAGGCTCTGCATGGGGTGGCGCGGCTTGCGCTCCGGCACGGCCGCTCCCACACTCGTACGGGCAGGATCCGGGGGACAGCTTGATGACATACCGCGTCACGGTCGGAGGGCATGTCCACGTCTTTGCCGATCTGAAGCAGTTGATGGCGAAGGCGACGCCACTGCGTTCCGGCGACATGCTGGCCGGCATCGCCGCCGCCAGCATGGAAGAGAACATGGCGGCGAAGATCGCGCTCGCCGACCTGCCCCTGCGAACCTTTCTCAATRAGGCGCTGGTGCCTTACGAGGACGACGAGGTCACCCGCCTGATTCTCGATACCCATGATGCGGCCGCCTTCGCGCCGATCGCGTCGCAGACGGTCGGCGAGTTCCGAGACTGGCTCTGCTCGGAGAAGGCGACGCCGGAGGTCCTGGCCGCTATCGCACCCGGCGTGACGCCCGAAATGGCAGCCGCCGTTTCCAAGCTGATGCGGAACCAGGATCTCATCCTGGTTGCCCGCAAATGCCGGGTCGTCACGCGCTTTCGCGACACGATCGGCCTGCCCGGCACGATGGCCGTGCGCCTCCAGCCGAACCATCCGACCGACGATGCCGCCGGCATCCTCGCCTCGACGATCGACGGGCTGCTCTATGGCTGTGGCGATGCCGTGATCGGCATCAACCCGGCGTCCGATTCCCTGCCGGTGCTCGGTGATCTCGTCCGCCTGCTCGACGAGTTGATCCACCGCTTCGACATTCCCACGCAAAGCTGCGTGCTGACCCATGTCACCAGTGCGATCGCGCTGATCGGGCAGGGCGCGCCGGTCGATCTCGTCTTCCAATCCGTCGCCGGCACGCAGAAGGCCAATGAATCCTTCGGTATTTCGCTGTCTGTGCTCCAGGAAGGCCTGGAGGCCGGGCGTTCGCTGAAGCGCGGCACAATCGGCGACAACGTGATGTATTTCGAGACCGGACAGGGCTCCGCGCTCTCGGCCGACGCCCATCACGGCGTCGACCAGCAGACGCTGGAAGCGCGGGCCTATGCCGTCTGCCGGCCCTTCGAGCCGCTGCTGGTGAACACGRTCGTCGGCTTCATCGGCCCGGAATATCTCTATGACGGCAAGCAGATCATCCGTGCCGGGCTGGAGGATCATTTCTGCGGCAAGCTGATGGGCGTGCCGCTCGGATGCGACGTCTGCTACACCAACCATGCCGAGGCCGATCAGGACGACATGGACACGCTTCTGACCCTGCTCGGCACGGCCGGGGTCAATTTCGTCATGGGCGTGCCCGGCGCCGACGACGTCATGCTGAATTACCAGTCCACCTCCTTCCACGACCAACTCTATGTCCGCGAGGTGCTCGGGCTGCGACGCGCACCCGAGTTCGAGGCCTGGCTGCGACGCATGGACATCACGGATGAGGCCGGGCGGTTGAGCAGCGGGCGGGGTGGGCAGGCCTTGCTGGCGGCCATGCAGGGGCAGGCGGCGTGAGCGGCGACGACATGCTCCCGGCCGACGAGCGCTGGGCGKCGCTGACGCGGCTGACGCCGGCCCGCATTGCGCTCGGCCGCGCGGGTGCTTCCTTGCCGACGCGCGAGGTCCTGCGCTTCGGCCTCGCCCATGCGCAGGCACGCGACGCGGTTCATATCCCGTTCCGCCCCGAAGAGGTCGCGGCCGAACTCGCAGCGCTATCGCTGGAGACGGTGCAGGTTGAGAGCGCCGCCCCCTCGCGCGATCTCTATCTGCGGCGACCCGATCTCGGGCGGCGTCTCTCTCCCGAGGCGCAGGCGATGCTGCAGGCCCGACGCGGTGCGTTCGATTTCGCCTTCGTCGTCGCCGATGGCCTGTCCTCGACGGCAGTCCAGCAGAATGCGGCGCCGCTCATCGCCGCGATGCTGCCGTTACTGCAGCGCCAGGGGCTGACACTCGCGCCGGTCGTGATTGCGAGCCAGGCACGCGTCGCGCTGGGCGACGAGGCGGCCGAGGCACTGGGCGCCCGCCTCGTCGCGGTGCTGATCGGCGAGCGACCCGGCCTGTCCTCACCGGACTCGCTTGGCGTCTATCTCACCTTCGCGCCGCGGYGCGGCCTGAGCGATGCCACGCGCAATTGCGTCTCGAACATCCGCCCGGGCGGGCTCTCCTTCGAACACGCGGCCGTCAAGCTCGCCTGGCTTACACGGGAAGCGCTCAGGCGTTCGCTGACAGGCGTCGAACTCAAGGACGAGAGCGAGCCTGCATTGGAGGCGGGTCAGGCAGCGACCAGGCCTTCAATCACGACGGGATGAATCCGTCTTGATGTCGACCTCATCGCGACTCTGCCGCAACCTCGAGCCGGCCCCCTGCATGCCCCAGCCAGGCTGACCGCAGGTTCCTGCGCCGCGGGGTCGTCAACGTCGTCGGGCATCGTCCCGGATCATCTGGGCACCCTTTTCAGCAATCATCATCGTCGGGGCGGCCGTATTGCCCGAGGTGATGCGCGGCATCGCGGAAGCGTCGATGACGCGCAGGCCCTCGACACCGCGCAGGCGCAGGCGTTCGTCGAGCACGGCGCCGGCATCGTCGTCTCGTCCCATCCTGGCGGTTCCGGCCGGGTGGAAGATCGTCGTGCCGAGCCGGCCTGCCGCCTCCAGAAGCTCCGCATCCGACGTCACCGAGGGACCAGGCACATGTTCCTGGGGCTTGAATCGTGCGAGCGGCTGCTGCGCGACGATCCGGCGCGCGAGCTTCAGCGCATCGACCGCGACCTGCCTGTCCTCATCCGTTGCGAGATAGTTCGGCGAGATAGCGGGAGCGTCGCTCGCGTCGGGGCTCTTCAGATGCACGCTGCCACGGCTCGAAGGTCTCAGGTTGCAGACACTGGCGGTGAAGGCGCCGAACGGGTGCAGCCCGTCGCCCCATTTGTCGAGCGAAAGCGGCTGGAAATGGAATTCGAGATTGGCCGTGGCGTAATCCGGCGAGGATTTGGCGAAGGCTCCGACCTGCGAGGGCGCCATGGTCAGCGGCCCGGTGCGCAGCGCCGCATATTCCAGCGCCATCAGCGGCCTGCGCCAGAGTTTCGCATAGTCGCTGTTGAGGGTGCGCACGCCCTCCACCTTGTAGACGGGCCTGATCTGCAAATGGTCCTGAAGGTTCTCGCCGACGCCCGGCAGATGGCGCCGCGTCTCGATGCCCAGAGCCTGGAGCCGTTCGCCGTCGCCGATGCCTGATCGCTCGAGAATGGCAGGTGAGCCGACTGCGCCGGCGCTCAGCACGACCTCGCCACTCACGTCCACCCGCAGATTCTCACCCTGATGGATGAATTCGACCGCGCGAGCGCGGCCCTCCTCGATGATGATGCGCTCGACCAGCACATGGGTTTCCAGCCGGATATTGGAGCGGCCAAGCGCCGGAACCAGGAAGGCGCGATAGGAACTCACCCGCCGGCCGCGCTTCTGGTTGACCTGAAAATAGGCCGACCCTTCATTGTCGCCGGTGTTGAAGTCGTCGATCTTGGCGATTCCCGCCGCTTGTGCCGCATCCCGGACGGCATCGAGAATCGCCCAGCGCACGCGCGGGTTCTCGACGCGCCATTCGCCGCCGGAGCGATGCAATCCGCCGGGCGGCGGCGCGATATGGTCTTCGTGCTTCAGGAAATAGGGCAGTACGTCGTCCCAGCTCCAGCCCTGCAGGCCGAGTTGCCGCCAGCCGTCATAATCGGCCGCCTGGCCGCGCATGTAGATCATCGCATTGATCGCCGAACAGCCGCCGACGACCTTGCCGCGCGGATAGGCGAGCGCCCGGCCGCCCAGCCCCGCCTGCGGCTCGGTCTGGAACCGCCAATCGGCACGCGGATTGCCGATCGCGTAGAGATAGCCGACCGGGACGTGGAACCAGATCCAGTCGTCCATGCCACCGGCTTCCAGCACGAGCACGCGCTTGGATGGATCGGCCGAGAGCCGGTTCGCGAGCAGGCAGCCCGCCGACCCCGCACCGATCACGACATAGTCGAAGGTGCCGATATTCCTGCGATCAGACATGGCATCCTGCTGGCAAAGGAGAGGCGTGGGCTTTGCCACCTTTCGGGAGCGGCGCCCGAACCATCAGGAAGACCGAAGGAAAAGCCAAGCCCCGGGGCAAGGGCGCGCATGCGTCTTTAGTTCTGATTGCGCCAGTCCTGTGCTGCCTGGCTCAGATGGGCCGAGAGCAGGGCGACGGCACGCGGCCGATCCCCCGCGGCCAAAGCGTCGAGGATGGCGAGATGGTCCTCGCAGGACTGTTTGATCTGGTCAGGCGTCAATTGCGGGAAGTCGACGAACTGATGCATGCGCCGCAGGGCATTCTGGCGCTTGACCGCCTGCAGGAAGAAGCGGTTGCGTGACCATGAGGCGAGCGTCTCATGGAATTCCGCATTCACCTGGAACCACATGTCCGGCGCGATCTCGGAGGCGGGCTTGCGCATCAGCGCCTCATGCGCGTTGCGCATCTTTTCCAGAGCGGCGCCATCGATGCGGTAGTCGGGTTGGCTGAGCGCCGCGGTCTCGACCGCCTCGCGGAAGGCATAGYTCTCGAGGATAGCCTGCGGGTTATCGAGGCTTTCCGAGAACTGCCAGCCATGGCCGCGCTGGCGCTGGACGATTCCTTCCGCGGAGAGGCGCAACAAAGCGCGCCGCATTTCGCCGCGCGACGCGCCGAAATGCACAAGCAACGCGTTCTCCGTCACCGATAGCGGGATCAGGCCMGAGGCGCGGTCGTTCAGGATCTTCCGGTAGAGCTCCGCGCCGCCGTCAGCGTCATTGCTGCATTCCGCGATGACCGCGGCATCGATCGGGCGGTTGAGCTTGAAGCCCGAGCCGAGCTCCCGCCGCAGAATGCCGCGTTCGCTGAGATCGATCAGGGCGCGGCGCACAGGCGTTCGTGAAACACCGAGGCGCGCGGCCAGTGGCTTTTCTCCGACCGCGGCATCGACCGCCCATCCTTCGTCCCGACCGAGCCGCAGGATGTCACCAATGATTTCGCGATGCAGTCCGCTCGACACGTGGGCGTCTCCGAAGCTTCCCTTTCTTGCCATTGACAATAAGGTTTGGCGATGGTCCAGTGTATATAACTGCAATAAAAAACACAGAGCCTGTGGATGATTGCACCATTTCCCTTCGTCTCGGTATCTGGGTCGCCTTACGAGCGAGGGCGGCAACATGGTGCGGCGGTGACAGATCGCGTGCATCGCAGCGCACGGTTCTACGCAGGCCAGCTCGACAGGCTCGGATCGAAGCCAGGTGAACGTGAAGCGTTGATCGCCGAGTTCAGCCGGGGAATTGCTGCCTTCGACGAGGCCTATCTCGAGGAAATGCGCGGCATTGCCGATGGGGCCGGCCTCGACCTCTCGGCGATCATCATGATCAATGCACGGACCGAGATCGTCGCCAAGGCGCGCCTCCTTGCCTCCCGCCCCATCGATGAGGACGATGAGGAGGAGGAGGAGGAGAAGATGGCCGATGGCTGCACCGGCGCCATCATCCTGCCGGAGCGAAGCTGGAGCGGGAGCATCATCCAGGGGCAGAACTGGGACTGGCAGCCGGAATGCGCGGAAACCGCGATCGTGTTGCGCGTGCACCGGCAGGATGGGCCCGATCTGCTCACTTTCGTCGAGGCGGGCGGCCTTGGCCGTCACGGCATGAACGAAGCCGGCATCTGCGTGACCGGCAATTATCTGCGCAGTGATCGCGACTACCGCCAGGAAGGCGTTCCGCTCGCCTTGGTGCGCCGCAAGGCACTGGAGCAGGAGCACCTGGCACTGGCGATGAAGGTGATGGCGACCACGCCGAAGGCCTGTTCGACCAATATGATGCTGAGCCAGGACCGGGGCTTTGCCATCGACCTCGAATGCGCCCCGGACGAGGCCTTTCCGGTCTACCCGGAAGATGGGCTCATCGTGCACGCGAATCACTGGATCAGTCCGGTCGCGCTTGCCAAGCTACGCGATACCGGCTTCGGCTCACCCGACAGTCACTACCGCGACTGGCGTGTCAGGCGATTGCTGACCGAGCCGCAGCGTTTCCTGACGCGGGAGGACCTGAAGGCCGCGCTCTTCGACGATTTCCTGTCGCCCTATGCCGTCTGTCGCCCGCCACGAGCCGGAGCGACCGGCGATTTGACGGCGAGCGTCGCGATGATCGTGATGGAGCCCGGGCTCGGCATCATGGAGGTGGCGCCGCTGCCCGCGCTCAACCGACACTTCACCCGCTACAGCCTTTCCGGCGATCCGGTCGCCGTCGCGGCTGCGGCCTGACACGGGGATTGGGAGGTCCTTGCTCATGAGACGTGCTTCACGAACGCGCATTGCGACGATGGCGCTGCTCGCGGCACTGTCGAGTGCTCCGGTGGCAGCGCAAACCCTGACCATCGCTCTCAGGGCCGATATTCGCGGCACGAATCCGGGCGTCAATCGCGACGACGACAGCGACGCGGTGACCCTCCACATGGTCGAAGGGCTGGTCGCCTATCGCGAAGGCGGCACCGTCGGGCCCATGCTGGCGGAGAAGGTCGAGACCTCACCGGATGGGTTGAGCTACAC
>NZ_JBFTLD010000089.1:0-26582 GCF_056396265.1 Allobosea sp. 05T422_2
AAGGGCCCGGCTGCTCTCTTTCGACCCTTGGAGCTCGGCTCGAACACGCGCCGTCGTGCGGGCGCTGCCATGAAGAACGCTTCCCATAATGCATCCTCCTCCTGACGACTCAGGATCGATGATGCACCATCAGATTTCGGGACTACACATCTCGAAGAGGGCACCCTTTGCGCCAAATTTTCGGGCATTTGGCGAGGTTCCAACGCTTCATCGTATGCTCTCCCGCGCCTGCGCGCGACACGCGCGAACGGTGCGCAATTCTAGCAGGAACTAGCTGGCCGCACCCGCCGAAAGGAAATTTCAGCAGCTGGCGCGGACCAGTTTCGCCCTCGAGCAAGCGGAGGTTCTCACGGAGCCGCAGGCGCCGCCGGCAGGCCGAGCGCGATCGGTTTCGACGACCGCCGTTGCCGCGTCAGGGCGGTACAGGACGATGCAGCCAAGCGACCGTCGCCAACGAGCGGGTGACAGAAACGGCGATCGCGTGAGCGATCTGATGGCAACCCAGCTGCAGGCGGAGCAATCTCCGTGTGAGCCGCCACTTCGCTGCGATACTTTGCGCGGCGGCGACGTCGATGTCGACGATCCGGTCATGGCCGACAAGGTCGTGGCGCTGGTCGAGAAACATTGCTTTGCCCTCGTTCCGTTCGCGAATGGGGACGAGCCGACCACGTCCTTGAAGTGTAGGCAGTATATGGCCCCAGCGTTCTACTAAACCGCATGAGCAATGAAAGCAGGTGGAAATCGATGGCGCTTGGTAGCTGAGGGCGGGCTGGATCATGCCCGCCCGCCCTGYAGACAACGCCGCCACAGACACCTGAACACTCTCGTCTGGGTCATCATCACGCTCGGGTATTGCTCCCACGATCGACGATATTTCCATCAGGTCCGGAGTGCTTCTCCGGTAAACGCCTTTCAGGAACACGTCTAATATGTTGGGGGCGTGATGGCGCTCACGATCTCGCTCGGCTCGTCCGCGGCGTTGCGGAAACGATGCGGCTCGCGGCTATCGAAATAATAACCATCGCCGGGCTGCAGAAGCGCTGTCCGGCCCGACACCGTGACCTCGACCGCGCCGCGGATGACGAGGCCGCCTTCCTGGGCCGAATGAACGAAGGCTTCGCCGGTATCGGCTCCCCGAGGATAGGTTTCATGGAGCATCAGCATTGAGCGGTTAGGGTAACCTGCTCCGATCACGCGATAGGAAATGGCATCCGCCCGGCCGATTTCAGCCATATCCGCTGCGCGGCAAAACGGATCCGTGGGCGAAACCGCATGAAAATCGAGAAAGAACCCCGAGAGGGTCGTCCMTAGTGCGTCGAGGACCGCATGCAGCGTGTTGAGGGAGGGGCTGATCAAATCCCGCTCGATCAGCGAGATCGAGGAGTGGGAGACGMCCGAGCGCAAGGCGACGGCTCGGACGGTCAGCTTTCGGCTCTGGCGGAGTTCTCTCAAACGATCGCCGATCTTCATGTCAGCCCCGTCATTGCGTACGGGATATCAAAGCGCATTCGGTGAGTATCATCAACAGAGCTATGCGCCGACTTGAGCTGTGGAGAAGCTTTCAGCGGATCCCGCTCAACGAATATGGCCTGCTCGCGGACCTGGCGAGCGAGGTCATGCGCCATGTCCGTGGTTTTGCTTCGAACCGCGGCCGGCCCTCGCATCCCGGTCAGTGCTTCGCCTGAGTCCTCGCGGCTGCCAATTTAGTTCTCCTCATAACGAGAGAACCCGTCTGGCCAACGGGAAATTCGCGCATCGAATCTGGCTTGTCGCAATGTCAATTTTCTGGACCTGTTGTTCGCTTGGTTCGGCCCAAAGCTCGATAATCAGGCGCCACTTATAGACCGGGAATTGGCCCCATCAGAAGGTACTTCCGCGATACCGATCGAGACCTCCCCTCTCTCGCGCAGAGTTCGACGAGAAGTCGGGCCTGAGCGCCGCTGATCTGTACGTGCCTCCCCGCATCGAAGGCGTTGTTGAGGGCAATCGGACCACAGACGCGTATCAGGCCCCCCCTTGCCGAGCGGACCGAGTTCGTCACGGAGGACTTGCCGCGGCGGCGAGGCCTGCGGCGACGTGGACCGGCAAATAGGAATAGGTTCGATCCGGTTCGAAAGTCGTTTGCTACAGCGTCCAGCCGAGGCGGGCGTACAGGTAGCGCTGATAGGTCAGGATATCGACGCGGCGCAGGTCGCGGATGCGACCGGGATCGCGCGTATGGACCGCCAGCGCCAGTTCTTCCATGACATGCGTCGAGAACTCCATGAAGTCGGGCTCCTCGTGGACTTTCACGCTGAGGCAGAACGCGATGATCGGCGCATTGCGGACGCGCAGCCGCCGGATCAGCGCCGCMAGCATCGCCGAACCGCAGCGCTCCGCGATGAAAAAGGACCAATCGTGGAAAGCGAGCATGTGCTCGCCCACACTTCCCCCGCGGTAGGCGCTGCGTACAGCCTCGGTCAGCCCCTGCAACGCCTGGAAATCCGCCTCTTGCGCGCGCTGGGCGAAACGCGCCGCCGCCTCGCCCTCGGTCAGTGAGCGCAGCAGCCAGATGTCGTCGCAGACAGTCCGGTCGAGCGCCGGGACCTGGATCCCGCGCGCCGGCGTTATCTCGAGCGCCTCCTCGGCCACCAGCGAAGACACTGCATCGCGAACGGGTTGCATGCTGGTGCCGAAGCCGGTCGCAAGCGACCGCAGCGAGAGTTTGGCGCCGGGATAGAGTCCACCCGAGAGCAATCTCTGCCGCAAGCCCTCATAGACCTGGATCGAGAGCGTGTTGGCGTTCTTTGCGCCATCGCGCTCGATCATGTACCCGCTCGCCTGATCGGGCTCCGGAGACGTCTCAACCTGGGAATGCGGCAGGCGAGCGGCCACGGAAATCACCCCATTCTTGCTTCAACGGCGTGATCACAGCATGCATATGGACACCCGAGAGCATAGACGGACGCTGCACATTTCATGCCCAATCACCGCATACTTTATCATCTGGAGCGAGATTGACGCGGATCGTCATTGCCATATAGTTCTTAATTGTCAACTGTGATCACAGGAAGCTGCATGTCATGAACATCGCCGCACGCCTTTCCAATCATCACTCCGACATGCTGCTGCTGCCCTTCTCGAACCTCAAAAAACTGCGCGAGGAGCGGCCGCTGGTCTTCACCCGTGGCAAGGGCGTCTTCACCTATGACGAGGACGGCAAGGACTATATCGAGGCCGTCTCGACCTTCTATTGCGTGGGCTTGGGCTTCAGCGACGAGGAGCTCATCGAGGCCGCTATCGCTCAGCTCCGCGCGCTGCCGATGTACCCGTCGGGCATCCACAGGACCGTTCCCGTCGTAATGGAGCTCGCCGAGCGCCTGACGCGCGCCGCGCCTATTCCGAACGCCCATGTCATGTTCGCCACGACTGGCTCAGAGGCAAACGACCAGCTCGTCAAGTTCACTTGGTACGCCAATCGCGTGGCCGGCGAGCCCAAGCGGCGCAAAGTCATCTCGCGTCGCGMGAGCTATCATGGCGGCACTATCTTTACGACGGCACTTGGCGGCGGCGCCGCGGTGCAGGAGGCCTTCGGCGTTCCCACCGACGACGTAATCCACGTCACGCACCCGACTTGGCCGCGCGGCGCACTGCCCGGTGAGACGGAAGACCAATATGCGGATCGCCTCGTCGTTGAGATCCGCGACGCCATCGAGGCGGCGGGGCCCGAGACCGTCGCGGCCTTCATCGCCGAACCGCTCTCGGTCTCGGCAGGCATGTTCCCGCCGCCGCGCGGCTATTTCCCCAAGATTAAAGCTCTGCTCGTTGACTACGGCATCCGGATGTATTCCGACGAGGTCGTGACCGGTTTCGGCCGCACCGGCACGATGTGGGGCTGCCAGAACTTCGATTTCCAGCCCGACTGCCTCAGCACGGCCAAGCAGCTTTCCGGTGCCTATCAGCCGATCTCGGCCGTGGTGATGTCGGACGAATTTTACAACGAGTTGGAGGCCGGTTCGGAAACAGCGGGCATCTTCAACCACGGATCGACCTATGGCGCTCATCCGGTCGCTGCGGCCGTTGCGCTTAAGGTTCTCGACATCTTCGAGCGGCGCGACATTCTCGGCCATATCGGCTCCGTCGCGCCCGTCTTCGCCAAGGGGCTCGCGGCGCTTGAAGATCACCCTCTCGTTACGTCCACCCGGGCCCTCGGCCTCGCCGGGGCCATTCAGGTCGCACTGCCGGGCTCCGGGAGTGGTGCGGATGCCGCGCCCTCGCTGGTACCGGGCGGCATCGCAACTCAGATCTACGACGCGGCGCTTGCCGCAGGTGTAGTCCTGCGCCCGCTGCAAGGCTGCCTCGTGCTGTCGCCGCCGCTGATCATCACCGAGGCAGAACTCGATGAGATGTACCGCCGGATAAGGATTGGCCTCGACGCCGTGCTTGCCGAGCTGCCGACCGCTTGACATCGCCGTCGTGCCCCATCAACCGACGCCGCCCGCTGGGCGAGCGGCGCAGCCTTCATCGACGGCGCCTATATGCCGATCGCCGAGGCCCGCATCCCGATCACCGACTGGGGCTTTCGCCGCTCGGACGTGACCTACGACGTGGTTAGCGTCTGGGACGGGAATTTCTTTCGGCTTGACGACCATCTCAAGCGCTTCCGCACCTCGATGGAAGCGATGCGGCTCATCCCGCGCGAGAGCGACGACGAGATTCGCCGCATCCTGCACAAGCTCGTGGCGCTGGCTGGTCTCCGGGAGGCCTATGTCGCCATGGATTGCCTGCGTGGACGCCCCCTCCCCGGCACGCAATATCACCCCAAGAACGCGCGCCCGTATCTCTGCGCCTACGCCATTCCCTTTGTCTGGCTGATGAAACCGGAGGTGATCGAGCGCGGCGCCCATATGATCGTCGCCTCGACCCCGCGCATCCCCGAGGCTTCCGTCAACGCCCGGGCGAAGAACTTCCACTGGGCCGACATGACGGCCGCCCTGTTCGAGGCGGACGAGAGGGGCGCGGACAATCCGATCCTGCTCGACGCCGCCGGCAACGTCACGGAAGGGCCGGGCTACAACGTCTTCTGCATCACCGAGGGCGTCGTCGTAACGCCAGACCGCAACGTTCTCGGCGGCATCACGCGCCTCTCCGTCATCGAGCTCTGCGCCCAACTCGGACTGCCCTGCGAGGTTCGGGACGTGCCCGTCGAGGAGCTGCGCAACGCCGACGAGATCCTCGTCTCCTCGACCGCCGGCGGCCCGATCGGGGTGAGCCGCCTCGACGGTCGCATCCTCAACAACGATCGTCCCGGCCCCATCAGCCAGAAGCTGCGCGAGACCTACTGGGCCAAGCGCAAGGACGGCTGGCATGCCGAGCCGGTTCGATACGAAGCCGCCCGCCCCGAAGAAGAAGGATCGTCACCGTGAATAAAGCAGATCGGACCATCTTCAAGACGATGCTGTCCGCCCTCGGCGCCGCGCTGCTGAGCACGGCCGCCTCCGCCCAGACGCTGCCGGCCCCGGGGCCGACGGCCGAAGCCATCAAGAAGCGCGGCGAGTTGGTCTGCGGCGTCGACAGCGGCATTCCCGGCTTCGCCTACCAGGATTCCGGGGGCGCCTGGAAAGGCTTCGACGTCGACTACTGCCAAGCGCTCGCCGCTGCGGTTCTGGGCGACCCGAAGAAGGTAAAGTATGTTGGCACCACCGCCAAGGTCCGCTTCACAGTGCTACAGTCCGGCGAGATCGACGTGCTGATCCGCGACTCGACCATGACCTTCGCCCGTGACATCGGCCTCGGCCTGACCGAGGTCGCAGTCAATTTCTACGCCGGCCAGGGCTTCATGGTGCGCAAGAGCCTGGGGGTTAAGACTGCAGCGGAGCTGAACGGCTCCACAATCTGCATGATCACCGGCGCAACGCTCGAACTCAACATCGCCGACTTCGCCCGCTCCAAAGGCACGACGATCAACTCGCTGCTCTTCGAGAAGTCGGAGGAAGCCTTCGCCGCCGCAGAGGCCGGTCGCTGCGACGGCTATTCGGACGATACCGGCTCGCTCGCCGCCGCCCGCTCCACCATGAAGGTGCCGGACGACTGGATAATCATGCCCGAGGTCATCTCCAAGGAACCGCTCGGCCTCCATACGCGCGACGGCGACTATCGCTGGTCCGACATCGTCTTTTGGGTCGACACGGCGCTGAAGACCGCCGAGGAGTTTGGAATCACCAAGGCCAATGTCGATGAGAAGAAGAAGTCCGAGGACCCCTTCGTGCGCCGCCTGCTCGGGCTCGAGGGCGATTTCGGCAAACAACTGGGCATCGACAACGAGGGCTTTTACAGGGCCATCAAGGCGGTCGGCAATTACGGCGAGATCTACGACGTCCATTTCGGCCCCAAGGCGCTCGGCCTGCCGCGCGGCTTGAACAATCTCTGGTCGCAGGGTGGCCTGCACTATCCTCTTCCGTTCCGGTGAGATCGCCGGCATGGCTCGGACCAAAACCACATCCGGCAGCAACGCCGCGCTGTGGCCCATGAAATCATCCCACGCCCTGCTCTGGCAGGGCGTGGTCCTCGGTATCGCCCTGCTCGTCCTGATCTGGTTCGGGCACAATGCGGCGAGCCATCTCGCGCGCCGCAACATGGAGTTGGACTTCAGTTTTTTATGGCGCCCGGCCGGCTTCGCCATGCCGTTCCAAATCACAAACTTCAGGCCGACGGACAGCTACGCCATGGCGTTGGTCGCGGCCTTCTCAAATACGCTGCTCGTTTCCGCGCTCGGCGTCGTCACCACCACTGTCCTGGGCCTCGCGCTCGGCGTGATGCGTCTCTCTACCAGCTGGCTGATGCGCAGCGCCTCGGGCGCCATCGTCGAGCTGATCCGCAACACCCCGCAGCTCCTCCAGATCGTCTTTTGGTATGTCGGCGTGCTCCAGCTCTTGCCGCAGGCCCGCCAGAGCCTGTCCTTKGGAGGCCTGTTCTATCTCAATATCCGCGGTCTGTTCCTGCCCTATCCGCTGGCGGGCGACAGGACACCCCTGATCGCTGCCCTCCTGGTGCTGAGCCTCGTCCTCGTACCGCTGCTGTGTCACTTCCTGCCAATGCGGCGCAAGGGCACGCGCTGGCTCTGGCTGGTACCGCCCACCCTCTTTGCCGCACTGGTGGCGAGCTTGTCGGGCTGGAGCGCTCCGACGCTCAAAGGTTTCAACTTCACGGGCGGAATGGTGATGCCACCGGAGTTCGTCGCGCTCTGGGCCGGGCTTTCGCTCTACAGTGCCGCCTTCATCGCTGAGATCGTCAGGGGTTCGGTCGAGGGCGTCGCCAAGGGCCAGCGCGAGGCGGCCTACAGCCTGGGGCTGAAGCCTTGGCCGACGCTCCGGCTGGTCATTCTGCCGCAGGCGCTCAGAGTCATGATCCCGCAGATGACCAACCAGTATCTCAACCTGATCAAAAGCTCCTCGCTCGGCGCGGCCATTGCCTATCCGGAGATCGTTCAGATCTTCGCCGGCACGGTGCTCAACCAGTCGGGCCGTGCGATCGAAGTGATGGTGATCCTCATGGGCGTCTTCCTCGCTGTCAATCTCTTGGTCTCGGCGGGGCTCGCGCGGCTGAACGCCCGGTTMGCGCTTAAGGAACGTTAGGAAGCACGATGCCGAGCGCCGAAACGACCTCCATCGTCACTGTCGTCCCAAGGCACCCCAGCCCRCAGCTTGCTTCGGCAACGGCGATCATTCGCCGCTGGATCCGGACGAATCTCTTCGGCTCGTTTCGCGGGGGGCTGGTGACGCTCCTCACCGTTGCGCTGCTCGTCGTGCTGGTGCCGCCACTCCTGCGCTGGTTCGTCACCGATGCCGTGCTCCAAGGTCGGAGCCGCTCGGTCTGCGGCACCGGCGCCTGCTGGGCCTTCGTCACCGACCGCATCGACATGTTCCTCTTCGGTCGCTATCCGGCGCCGGAGCGCTGGCGCGTCAAGCTTGCTGGGCTTGTCCTGCTCGTTTTTGCTGTCGCGGCCGCCTGGCCACGCAATCCGCGCCCGGTGCTTTCCGTACTGCTTCTTGTCACGCTCTGCCCTCTCATCGCCGGCACGCTACTGCTCGGTGGCGTCTTGGGCCTGCCAGTCGTTCCCACCGACCAATGGGGCGGCCTCTCGCTCAACGTGCTGCTGACCTATGCGACGGTCGTGATCGCGCTCCCGATCGGCATCGTTCTGGCGCTCGGCCGGCGCTCAAGCCTGCCGGCGATCAGCTGGCTCTGCACCGGCTTTATCGAGCTGCTGCGTGGCGTGCCGCTTCTCGCCGTGCTGTTCATGGCCATGGTGATGCTGCCGATGTTCTTGCCGGAGGGCACCAGCTTTGACCGGCTGCTGCGCGCCATCGTTGGACTCTCGCTCTTCGTCGCCGCCTATCTTGCCGAGGTCGTCCGGGGCGGGCTGCAGGGCATCGATAAGGGGCAATACGAGGCTTCCGCCTCGCTCGGCCTTAGCTACTGGAACGCGCATCGTCTCATCGTGTTGCCGCAGGCCTTCCGGCTGACCGTGCCGGGCATCGTCAATACGGTGATCGACCTGTTCAAGGACACTACACTCGTCTCGATCATTGGCCTGTTTGACCTGCTCGGCATCATCGGGCAGGCGCTAAAGGACCCGAACTGGCTGGGCCTCGGCCGCGAAGGCTACGTCTTTGCTGCCGGGGTCTTCTTCATCTGCTGCTACGCCATGTCCCTTTACAGCCGCAGCGTCGAGCGTCGGATCGCACAGGCACGGCATTGACCCGAGGCCTGACTGAACCATCGGCATTGTCACGGCGTAGCGGAGTTGTTGCGCCTCGATCGGGTTGGTRGCMATTGAGCATGGCAAAGATCAGTTACAGCGGTTATCGCTTGCCCCCCGCGATCATCCAGCAGGCAATCTGGCTGTATCTCCGGTTCACCCTCAGCTTCCGCGACGTCGAGGATCTGCTGGCCGAGCGCGGAATTGCCGTGTCCGACGAGACGGTGCGCCGCTGGGTGAACCATTTCGGACCCAAGATCTGCGCCAATCTCCGCCAACGCCAACCAAAGCCTCACGCCACATGGCACCTGGACGAGGTCTATCTCAAGATCGACGGTCGCCTAGTCTATCTTTGGCGGGCCGTTGACTCCGAAGGCGAGGTCCTGGACGTCCTGCTTCAGGCAAAAAGAAACAAGAGCGCCGCGCTGAAAGTGCTGCGCAGACTACTCAAGAAGCATGGCTTCATACCGGAGCGCTTGATCACGGATGACCTGCGTTCATATGGAGCGGCAGTCCGGGATCTTGGGATCTCGGATCGGCATCGACGCGGTCGCTGGTGCAACAATCGCGTGGAAAATTCGCATCAGCCGACACTACGACGAGAGCGCAAGATGCAGGGTTTCAAGAGCCCGGGTTCAGCCCAGAGATTTCTCTCGACTCACGCAGCCACCTCCAACACCTTCAACGTCCAGCGCCATCTCATTTCCGCGAAGACCCACCGAGCTTTTCGCTCTTCGGCGATGGCGGCGTGGTGGGCGACCGCCGCGGCCGCCTGATCGAGATCGTCAACCAGTGTTGTCGCGTCGATCGTTCGACAACGTGACAATGCCCGCGTGGGCGACTACGCCGAAGGCTTCGCCGGCTCGCCATAGGCGACGAGGAATGTTTCGACCGTCGCGTCTGCGTGGCCTTCAAGCTCGGCTTGGGAGCGCGGATTCTTGTTACCCGTGAACATCGCCTCGTTCATGGGAATCCAGAGCAACATTCCAAAGAAATGGCTCGCGGCCAAATACGGGTTGGGTGTACGAAGAAGCTGCCGGTTTGTCAGCTGCTGGAAGCAGGTCGCCATCGAGGCAATCATGCGCTCGAACCCTTTTTCATACCAGTCGCGGCCGAGCTGAGGCATTCGATCGGCGTTGGCGATGATGAGGCGTCGCAGCTTCAACCGCTCTTCGTCCATCAGCGTCGACATGAAGCGTCGAGCGACCTTCTGCAGTCCCCCCGTCATGAATTCCGCCTCGGTAAGCAACGCGGCGACCGCATCAAAGGTTTCGGTAGCCTGAGCGGCCGACGCGCGAATGACCTCGCCAAAGAGCGTCTCCTTGTCGACGAAATGCTTGTAGACCGTCTGTTTGGAGACGCCGGCCTTAGTAGCGATCTCCTCCATGCTCGTTCCATCATAGCCCTGGCTCACGAACGCCACGGTGGCCGCGTGGATGATATCACGCTMCTTGCGCGCCGATCGGGTTTCGCCATCAACCTTCATGCCATCCCCACTTCGGTACTAGACGGTTCCGTTCCGCATGTGATAGGCAAAGACATAGTACTAGACCGACCAGTACTCCGCCTGAGGAGCGAACCAGATAAATGGTTAGGATGATTTTCGTAAATCTGCCAGTGCGCGATCTGCCGGCGGCGACACGCTTCTACCTTGCTATCGGAGGCGCGTTGAATCCGCAGTTCTCGAACGACAAAGCCAGCTCCGTGATGTTCTCGGACTCGATCGGGGTCATGCTGCTGACCCACGACCACTACCGACAGTTCACCGCGCGGCCGATCGGGGACCCCAAGCGCGAGAGCCAGATGCTCATCGCGCTCACCGCTGACAGCAAGGACGAGGTGGACGCCACGATCGGAAAAGGTGTGGCGGCCGGCGGCCGCGCCGATCCGAATCCAGCCCAGGACCTCGGTTTCATGTTCAACCGCCACATCGAGGACCCAGACGGGAACGTTTGGGAGGTTCTGTGGATGGACCCCTCCGCCATGCAATAGCGGCCACGCGCGCCGAGGCGGCCCAGCTCCATCGATTTGGACGAAAGCGCCAATGCAAACCTGGGTCTCTGGCCCGGCGCTCCGATCTTCAAGGAAGAAGCGCGAGCAAGGCGCGCTCGATCCTCGAAACCACCCATAGATCATTCGATCAAGAGGCGAAGTCAGGATGCCTGGTCCAGAACCCAAGGTCGACGCGTACGCCGAAGGCGTCGAAGCGTTCGCCAAGCCGATCCTGGCGCATCTACGCGGCGTTGTCCGCTCGACCTGCCCGGAGGTTGTCGAAACCTTGAAATGGGGAAACCCCCATTTCGACTACCGAGGCGAGATGATGTGCATTTTTGCCGCCTACAAGTCGCATTGCGCCTTTTCCTTCTGGAAAGGCTCGCTGATGAGCGACCCGCGGCTCAAGGCGAGCGTCGATTTGCCGGCGTCCAAACGCTTCATGGGGAAGTTGACGAGTCTCGCGGATCTCCCTGTCGACGCCGAGCTTATCGCTTGGGTCCAGGAGGCCATGTTGCTCAACGAGCAACGCGCGAAGGTCGCGCCCCGTAGGTCATCCGCGCCCGCCAAGGCTGTCGTCGCGTCTCCCGCTTTCGTCGACCGCCTTGCGGCTTCCCCATCGGTCAAGACGATATTCGAGAGCAAGTCGACGTCGTTCCAGAAAGAATACGTTGTCTGGATCGCCGACGCGAAAACCGAAGCCACGCGCGACAAGCGGATCGACGAGGCGCTTGCCTGGATCGCCGAAGGCAAGGGCCGGTTCTGGAAATATGCGAAGGGCGGCTGAGGGCTTTCGCCCCCACTGGAGACAGCCGATCAGCGAGCGCGATCCGAATGGAAATCGTCCACGGCTGGCGTTGCGGCGTTGTCACGTTAACTCCGGCGTGGCGGCAAACCGTGTAGGTGGACTGGCATGAGCCAGCCCTGCGTCAGCTACAAACGCCATCGGTTCCCACCGGCGATCATCGCTCATGCGGTGTGGCTGTACTTTCGCTTTCCCCTGAGCTTGCGCCTGGTGGAGGAGATGCTTTTGGAGCGCGGCATTACCGTCTCGTATGAGACGCTGCGGCGCTGGGCGTTGAAATTCGGGCGGGATTACGCCCGCCACCTCAAGCGCAAAAGGCCGAGCCGCCGCGACCTCTGGCACCTCGACGAGGTCGTCGTCACCATCGCCAGCCAGAAGCACTGGCTGTGGCGCGCAGTCTATCAGGACGGCTATATCCTCGATGAGATCGTGCAGACGCGACGCGACACCAAGGCAGCCACGCGCGTGCTGAGGCGCCTTCTCAAGAAGCGGGGCTGCCCGCCCCGGCGCATGATCACCGACCAACTCGGCTCCTATGCCGCCGCCCGGCGCCAGATCATGCCGGCGATCGAGCATCGCGCGTACAAGGGCCTCAACAACCGCGCCGAGAATTCGCACCTGCCTCTGCGACGACGCGAGCGGGCGATGCAGGGCTTTCGCTCCCCGGGAGGTCTGCAACGGTTCGTCGCCGTCTTCTCCGCCGTCCGCAATCAATTCGTTCCGCCCCGGTCCCGTCGCACCGCCCTGGCCACCCATCTGCATCGCCTAAACGCCATGGCGCGCTGGAAAGCCGTGGCTGGCGTCGCGGCCTGAGCCTGTCATCAGGCCGAATGCTCCTCTTGCCGCCTGCCGGCAGTTAACGTGACAACGCCCCGAAGACACGACCGCTCCCACGACCCTCGCCGCGCCAAAGAAATCCCCTTGATCAAAGGGCGCCGTCCAGACATGACAACGCCTCCGCGCCACACAGCGTAACCTATCCCGTCAATCAGCATCTCCCATCGCCGGTGAAAAGCCAGGGTGTCAGCCGACGCTCGAAGCTGCACTACGTGGGTCAGTGAGATTCCTTTGGCGCGCTAATCCGAGCTCGGATGCGATCCTGATCGGAGGCCTCGAGGCCGCTACAGACAGCGCCAGCGAGCGTCATCGTCCGCGCCCGCCTTCGGCAACAGCCTCTTGAGTTAGGTATCAGCCTCGTCAGCCTGAAAGGATAGTCGCAGCTTTTGATACACCGCCTGCTGCTGCCCCCCGCAATCTCGCTACAGATATTCTTGGCCGAAGGACCTGGCGCCCCCTGATAAGCTCAGCATGCAGAGAACGATGGCCCGCCTCGGTTGTCTGCTCTGGGATCGGCAAATTTTACGCTCTTGCATTCGGGGTCAAAGCTTGAAACCCTGGTCGTTCGTGCTGCGGTTGGGTGGGGAACCCCTAACGGAGGAAGCCGATGCGGCGACTAGCGATGGACAAGCCGATCATGGTCTCAGGCCATAATGTCGAGCTTGGGGACGCGCTCCGCGAATTCGCCGAGCGCAAGATCGAAGAGACMGYCGGGAAATATTTCGGGCGGATCACCGAGGCGACGGTGCAATTCAAGAAGACGGGGGCCTTCTACGCCTGCGCAATCCGGTTCCGCTCGCGTGGCATGCAAAACCTCGCCGCCGAGCACGAGAACGTAGAAATCTACACTGCCTTCAACATCTGCCTCGAAAAGCTCTCGAAACAGCTTCGCCGCGCCAAGCGCCAAATGCGCGAGGACAAGGCGCAGCGTCCCGACAAGGTCGCCATGGTGAATGAAGGGCTGCGCGCACCGCCGCTTCCGGCCTCCGATCTCGGCGAGGAGGAGAGCTACAATCCCGCCGCCGTGCCCACCGATCCCTATGCAAAGGCACTGATGCAGGCGAGCAAAGCCGACATCGAAGCCCGCCACAGCGATCCCCGCCGGGAAGCAGTCGAGTAACGCCCGACCCTACGAGGGGTCAGAACAAGAGCTGCTCAAAATCTTACGCTAAGGTCGAACGGAGCATGAACATCATCCGGCGGTCGAATTAGTGCTGGCAGGACTTGCCACGGCGCCAGTCTCGGGATGGGTAGCCGACTGTGAAGCATCGAGACGTGGCTGTGCCACATTCTTCGACAGACAGGAGAACCGTTCCGGAGGCTCGCAAATAGCACTGTACAAACCAGTTCCAATTGGCACAATCTCTGCTTCCAGCTTTCGTCCTCAGTGTTTTGAGCAAGGCATGCAGCGGCGGGCCATCTTCGTCACCTCTCCGCTCAAGGCTGAGCCTGTCCCTCGCATCCACCAAGCTGCCGGGTTCGAGGCCGAGGTTGCCTTCAATCCGGATCTGGTGYCGCCGACGCGTCACATCGCCGACCGCAAGATCGTTTTATCGTTCCAGCGAAAATCGGAACGGGAAGCACGCTCGCGAAGTCCCCCTGCCCGTGGGGCGATCCTCTTGGACTTTCCCGCTGGCCTTATCGATAGTGACATCGTCATCAGCACCAGTCGCGGCGTCCATGCCAAGCCGTCGGCTGAATTCGCCATGATGGCGATGCTGATCCGATGTGAAGCGTCATTCCTACCTGAGCCCCGCAGTAGCCCAAGACTGAGCTGGCAGACTGCCCAGTCGAGCGAGAACTTCGGACGGTGGCGAGGCTGTGATTGGCCGGCTTGGATTGATTGTGCCGAGTGGCCTTCCGTAATGAACGACGTCCCGACTGTCATTCCATTTTTGCAGATAATCCGCTTTTCCGCGGTGGACGGCTTCGAAAAATCTTTGGAGGGCGAACAATGAGCAAAGGCGAGCGGGGCATGTTGATCAATAGGTTTCTAGGCGCAGCATCTTTGGCTTTGGGGCTCGCCGCGGCCACGCTGGCGTCGGCTCAGACCCTGACTGTGGGCGTACGTGCAGGTCCGGAATCGATGGACCCACATTTCAGCGCGCTCGGTGTCCATGTCGAGGCGCTCAAGCATGTCTTCGACACGCTGGTCAAGTCCAACGAGAAGCTGCAGGTCGAGCCGGGGCTAGCCGAGTCATGGAAGCCGGTCGATGCAACCACTTGGGAGTTCAAGCTCCGCAAGGGCGTGAAATTCCACGACGGCTCGGATTTCACCGCAGAGGACGTGAAGTTCTCGATCGAGCGCATCGCCAATGTCACCGGCCCCAATCCGGCGACGCTCTACACCCGACGCGTCAAGGAGGTGAAGATCGTCGATGCCTTCACCGTCCATCTGCTGACCGAGGGCGCCGCGCCGACCCTGCCCAACGATCTTGTCAGGCTGTTCATCGTTTCTTCCAAGGCGGCTGCCGGTCTCAATCGCGAGACCTCAAACGAAGCCTTCAACACCGGAAAGGCCGCGATCGGAACCGGGCCCTATAAACTCGTCTCCTGGACCCCGAAGGCTGATCTGACGCTCGACCGCTTCGACGGTTATTGGGCCGGCCCGCAGCCCTGGCAGCGGGTCGTGCGCAAGGAGATCGCCAATGACGCGGCGCGCGTTGCTCAATTGCGCGCTCGACAGGTCGACATGATTGCGCGCGTTTCGGCCAACGACGTCGCCTCGCTGCAGAAGGACGCCAAGCTCAGCGTACCGACGCAGGACACCATCTTCGTCTTCCTGCTTGATTTCGATCTACGCGAGAAGACGCCGCAGGTCAGCGCCAAGGATGGCTCAGCACTGCCCGCAAACCCGTTCCGGGATCCGCGCGTGCGCGAGGCGATCGACCTCGCCATCGACCGTGGCCAGCTTGGCGAGATCGCGATGGACGGCATGGGTTCGCCGGCGAMGCAGCTCGTCTCGCAGGGCATATTCGGCTACAATGACAACATTCCCGCCACCAAGGCCAACCTAGAGCGTTCGCGTCAGTTGCTTAAGGAGGCCGGCTACCCCAATGGCTTCAAGTTCACCCTGAGCTTTACCGTGGATCGCCTCCCGGGCGACCGCGAAATCGGCACGACACTGGTCCAGATGCTGGCGCGGGTCGGAATCGACGTCGCCGCCAACGGCGTTCCGGTCTCCATCCTGTTCTCGGCCCGACCACGAGGCGAGCTGTCGGCGACCATGGCCGGCTGGGGCACGATAACCGGGGAGGCCTACTACACCTATTCGGCCATCGCCCATTCCAACGATCCCGCCAAGAAGCTCGGCCAGTTCAACTGGCGCGCCTATGCCAACCCGGAGGTCGATCAGCTGATCGACGATGCTGGCGGAGAGCTCGACGATGCTAAGCGCCGCGACATGCTGAACAAGGCCGCTGGCCTCTTCATGAAGGATCGGGCGACGCTGCCGCTGACCGTAATCAAGTATGCTTGGGCCGTCTGGAAGGATCGGGCCCAAACCGTGCGACTACGCAGCGACGAGGAGACGCTGGCGATGGACATCGTGCCTGTGAAGTGAGAAGCCGACACTGGTAGTTTCAATCGTTGCGCGGAGTCAGTCGAGCCGCGCGACGATCCCCTTGGCGGCTTCGGAGGCTGCCGGAAACCGCTCCATGATCTGCGGATCATGCCCMGGGATCACCAGCCGGGGATCACTGGCGAGTTCGCGCAGGCGCTTGAAGCCTTCCAGCGTTGCGCCGACATTGTAGATCCACGGGAACGGGATATCCCGCTCGAAATTCTCGAAGAAATGGGTCGCGTCCGAAGCGAGCACGAGCCAGCCCTTTCGCGTCTTCACGCGCACAACCTGCTGCCCCTCGGTATGGCCGCCGACGCGGTGGAGCGTGATCCCGGGTGCGAGCATGCCCTCGTCCGTGTGATAAGCGACGCGCCCTTCGAAGAGCTTGCGCACCGTCGCGGCGATGTCCTCTGGATCGTACCCACCGCGCAGCATGCCGTGGCACATGCACGGGCCGGTGGCATAGGCCATCTCCGACGTCTGGAGATGAAACCGCGCCTGCGGGAACAGATGCTGGTTGCCGCAGTGGTCGTAGTGCAAATGCGTCAGCACAACGTCGCGAATGGACGCGGGTTCGATGCCGAGGAGCGCGAGCCCTTCACTCGGACAGCGCAGATGTTGGCGGCCGCGGGTGCGCGCTACATCGGCATTGAAGCCCGTATCAACGACGACAGCGCCTGACGGACCCTTGATCACGAAGACGAAGTAGTCAAACGGCATCGGCCCGTCATGGGCATCGCCACCCAGGAAATTCTCGCTGCGCCTGCGCGCCGCGTGGTGGGCGAAGCGGATGGCATAGACCTCGTGAATCGGCAGATCGGTCATAAGCGCAGCCTCGATCAGGTGATGGTCAACCCGCCATCGACTGTGATGGTCGAGCCTGTGATATAGGACGCTCCCTCGCCCGCGAGATAGACGACGGCCCCTGCGACGTCCTCGGGGAGCCCCGCGCGGCCCACKGGGACCGGCGCGAGCTTGCGGGCGCGAAACTCCGGATCAGCGAGCATGTGCCGATTGATATCAGTCTCGATCGTACCCGGAGCGACGAGGTTGACAGTAATACCGTGAGGCGCGAGCTCGAGAGCCATGGCGCGGGCCAACATCATCACGCCGCCCTTAGTCGCGACATAATGGGCAATGTCAGGGTTGGCATGCGCCTGGTTAACCGACGAGACCATGATGATCCGGGCCGGCCTGCGGTGGCCGATCATGAGCTTGGCGGCTTCCTGCGAGCAGGCGAAATAACCCTGCAGATTCACAGCGTGGATACTGGCCCAGTCCTCGTCAGTGATGTCGAGGAAAGGCTTTCGCTGGATGCTGGCGGCGTTGCACACGAGGATGCCGAGACCGCCCAACGCCTTGTCCGCCTGCCTTACTGCGGCGCGGGCGGCGGACGCATMGCCCATATCGGCATGCACGAGCACCGTGTTTCGGCCGAGTGCGCGGATCTCCGTGGCGAGCGTCTCGGCGGCCGATTCACTTCGGTACCAGTGAAGCGCGACGTCCGCACCTTCGCGCGCCAGCGCCAGCGCAATCCCGCGCCCAATCCCTTGGCTGTCGGCCCCGGTCACCAAGGCGGTCGTCGATGCAAGTGCCACAACTTATCCTATCAGCTTTTGCCATTATCGGAGATCAGGAGGACCGCCGCGAGCCTACATGTGCGTCGGTGTGACTTGCCAATCCGTTATGGTTGCGGGTTCAATCCGTCAGTCGGATGGACTTCTCGCTGCACAGATCGATGAGGTCACTATCGCTCTCGACCTCGTCGCTGAACTTGGCAAGGACGGAGTAGCTGCAGCCCGTGGGCTTGTTCAGCTTGAGGGCAATGCTCTTGCCGGGCCCGAGCGGCTTGGTGAGCTTGGCGATCAGGCGCGGCTGCTCGCCCGACGTCGTGATTTCCAGGGAAGCCAGTGGCGCGGTACGCGCGTTCGTCACCTTGACTTGAGCCGGCGGCTTGGGTGATTGGGCGACCGCGGGAGCAGTCGCGAAGCAAACGAATAGGCCGGCGCCGAACAGGCCGGCAGAGATAACGGGCTTGAATTTCATTGTCGTTTCGTTCCCCGAATAGCGAGCTTGAAACGCTCTTGCATATCTCACAACGGCCTTTCGGCGAAAACAAGCAGTCAAAGAGGCTTGGAATGCCGGTAGCAGGTTGCGCCCGGCAGTCGAGTAGAAGCTGTCACCGTTCGATGCATGGATGAGCGGCGAAGCGCTCCTGTCGAGGAGAAGCGTGAACCCGCGGTTTAGATCAAGAAGTCAGTCGCACCCAATGATCTGATCTGCTTGAATGATGGCCGGAAATTCAAGGGCCTCAAACGTCGTCTGCTGACGTCTTACAATCTGTCGCCTGGCGATCACGCCAGAGGCCGTGCCTGCCGCTCTCGACCCAACTGCGTCTGACGGGCATTCTTGTGGATGTTCATCCGGTCCTCCTTCGATGGAGACTGAAGCTTCGCAACCTCAGCTTCCTCGCTCGGGACCGGATGGACAACCTATTGAGAGCTCACACCTAGGGAATTTGCAACAGAACCCCTCGAAGAGCTTGTGCAGTCAGGGGCGATCTCAGACATGGGGCCTGACGTGCTTCGTCATGTTGCGGTGCCGGGACTTGGCGATGTTCATTTCTTCCCTGACGCGGGCGGGCGCTCTGGCCAGCGGCGCGTCCTTCGTCCGATCCCAACGCGCCGGCCAGCACGGCCAGGGCCTTGGCCTCGCCTTCGCTGAAATGGACGATCACCTGGGGCGGGGCATGCGTTCTTGGGTGCGTGAGCGTGTCAGATATGGCGGCACGGTCCTTGCGCCGTTTCTGAGTCGTTCGCGGGACGTTCTTCCGCACTGGCAACATCCTGCCAGTTACGGACAGCGCTGTTCTTATCTGTTCGGGTCTGTTCGGTTGGCGGGGATGTTCGCTGTGAGCGGGCGCATCACGAACGCCGATGCCGCACGTCCACGTCTTGCCGTTCTCTTCATTCCGATCGCCTCTCCTCTCCCGTCCCTCGAAGCACGAGCGTGTCGAGGATACGACGCGTCCATCTGAACGCTCCGGAGCAAATCCCTGCACAGAACCTCCGGCCGTGAAAGGCGAGCCGCCGGTGCTTCGTGAAAAGGGGCTTCTACAATGCCGCGCAGGTTCTGTTGCGATCGCCGGTAGGCGCGGCGGATATCGCACCATTCCCGTAACAATGCCGCCTAGAATCTAAATCCGTCCATCGCAGTGCAGTTTGCGATTCTCGCCGCGGCGTGAACGGGCGAATGTCCAGATCCTATGGCGCCCAGGGAATTGCGTCCGACGACACCCACACCATCCGCCGARCCGCTCCCGGTCATCGTGACGCTTCCCTTCGCGATGTCGCCGCCAAGCTGGCGTCGCACCCCGACGAGGTTGGCCCGGTTTCGTCAGCAGGATCTGTCGCGAGCTGCAGCGCCGCCACTTCGACCCGTCAGATTTCAGTCGGAAAGTATGGGCGCGCAGCGCCAGCGCAGCCATGATTACCCATGGTAATTTGCCTTGGTTGTCGAGCCCGACAGAGATTTTGCCGTGACGTTTTTCTTTGCGTAGGGCTTGCCTGATCTTTAGCGGTTAATAATACTCTGATTCGGAATGTTATTAACCGGTAAGGGACCTCACAGCATGGGCAATGGACCGTCACCCCTGCAGAATGACATTCTTGCGCTGCTGGCGGTATGGCCTGCCTATGTTCATGACGCAACGGCGACGCAGCTCCATATAGGCGACTGGGCACGACCTCGCGATATCATCACCGGGCTCGGTCGGCCGGAAAGTGCTGTCACGAGCGCCTCAGTCTCGCGGGCACTGGCGCGGCTAAGCGAACGCGGGCTGGTGATGCGGGCCGCCGGACAGCCTGCCAGCGTCGGTCGGGCGTTCCGCTATGCCCGAATCCGCGCTCCGATTCCTTAACGGCACTCGAGGAAGTACGGACGGTGACGCAGCGGATTCCGTTGCATCACCGCCTCAATCTCGGAGCGTCAACGAAGTCGACGCTGTGGAGCAATGCGCTGCATGTGGCGACGGCATCGCACGGGACAGCGAAGTTCCTCACTTGGCGGGGCAGAATGAACACTACCTCTTCAATCAGATAATGGCGTTTCGGTTGGGAAAGGGTCAGCGAGATGCGCTATATGGCACGTGCCGGCATCGTCACGCCGTAGCGGAGTTGTTGCGCCTCGGTYGGGTTGGTAGCCATTGAGAATGGCAAAGATCAGTTACAGCGGTTATCGCTTTCCACCCGCGATCATCCAGCAGGCAATCTGGCGCAAGACACAAGGTTTCAAGAGCCCAGGTTCAGCCCAGAGATTTCTCTCCACTCACGCAGCCCCCTACAACACCTTCAACGTCCAGCGCCATCTCATTTCCGCCAAGCCCCACCGAGCTTTTCGCTCTTCGGCGATGGCGGCGGGGTGAGCGGCCGCCGCGGCCGCGTGATCGAGATCGTCAACCAGTGTTGTCGCGTGGATCGTTCGACGACGTGACAAGGCCCAAGTGGCGTTTCTTCCCGGCGAGGGCATGGGCGGCGCTGCCAATCACTGGACCGGCCAGAGCGGGCCTTGGGCGGACTACCATCCGAGCCAGAGGACCCGTCTACCTACCGGCTTCCGGAGGACATCTATGCCAGCATTCAGGTGAATGCGATGGAAAGCGAGCAAGTCCTTTGAGGCTTCGTCAAGCGTGGATCGCCAAAGGCACGGGCCGATCGAGCAATGCTTGCGTTGCCGGATTGGTCTGCCTAAACGTGCGCTCGCGGTCGTGATAATCGGGGAATTCATGCGATGAGATTATGTGAGCTTGCCGTGGCTGCGGCCCTCTTGGTCGCCTCGATGCTGAACCATGCAAACGCCGGCACGCTGGACAGCGTGAAAGCGCGTGGCACGCTCAATTGCGGCGTGGGTGAGAGCTTCCCAGGCTTCTTCGCCGCTGATGCGTCGGGTCGCTGGAGCGGCCTCGATGTCGATTTCTGCCGAGCCGYTGCGACCGCGGTTCTCGGCGATCCGGAAAAAGTGAAATACCTGCCCGCAACGCCGGCTGCGCGCTTTGCCCAGCTTCAGTCGGGCCAAGTGGATATCTTGTCGCGCTCCGTCACTTGGATCATGTCACGCGAAGCCGGGCTCGGCCTTTCGTTCCCCGGCATCACTTTTTTCGACGGTCAGGGCTTTCTCGTCCGCAAATCGGCTGGAATCAAGAGCGCCCGCGAGCTGGAGGGCGCTACGATCTGCACTCAGACTGGGACGACGACCGAGCGAAACCTCGCGGACTACTTCCGCCAGCACAACATGAAGTATAAGCCGGTGGTGTTCGAGCAGGCCGACCAGKTTGTCGCCGCCTATGAAGCCGAACGCTGCGATGCCTTCACGACCGACAAGTCGACKCTTTCGGCACGCCTCGCGAAGCTGAAGGAGCCAAGCGCCCATACCATCCTGCCCGAGACGATTTCGAAAGCTGCCAACGGCCCTGTGGTTCGCCAGGGCGACGACCAGTGGGCGAATCTCGTGCGCTGGACGCTGAACGCGGTGATCGCGGGCGAAGAGCTCGGCGTGACCGCGGCGAAGGTGGATGATCTCGCGGCCAATGCTACAGATCCCGAGATTCGCCGGCTTTTGGGCGCCGACAGCGACCTCGGCAAGCTGATCGGCCTCGACAAAGACTGGGCCGCGCGTGTCATTAAGGCCGTCGGCAACTACGGCGAGATGTACGAGCGCAATCTCGGGCCGAAAGGCGCGATCGTCATCCMGCGCGAAAACAGCCTGAATCGCCTTTGGCGCGATGGCGGCCTGCTGTTCTCGCCCTCCTTCCAGTGACGTCTGGCGACCAGCGGTGAATTGATTCCATGGCGGCCGCTTTTGGAGGTGCAGGCAAGAGCTTCATGCGTCGCCATGGGATCGAGTACGGTGTCTATGCGGCGACGGCGTGCGTCGTCGGGACGCTCGCCGCCATGGCGATTTTCACGCTTCGGGCTCGCGGCATTCATGCAGGTTTCGGCTTTCTCTGGGATACGGCCGGCTTCGACATCAGTTTCGGCCTGATCCCGTTCGATGCGACGAAGAGCTATGCCCGCGCCTTCCTCGTCGGCCTGCTKAATACGCTCGTCGTTTCCGCATTGGCGATTGGGCTGGGAACAGGTCTTGGGCTGGGCCTGGCGATCGCTCGCCTGTCCAGGGATCCCCCGTTGCGCGCCGCAGCGACGGCGGCGACGGAGCTCGTACGTAATACGCCGCTGCTGSTKCAGCTGTTCATCTGGTACTTCATGGTGTTCGGCGCGCTGCCGCCCGTCAGACAGTCGCTTCATATCGGCAGCTTTGCGCTGCTCAACAATCGCGGAATCGTGGTTGCGGCACCGGGACTGAATTCCGTCGCCTGCCTTTGTCTGAGTGCAGGTGCGGCATCGATCTTGACGGCTGCCATGGCGCGGCATCTGCCAGCGACTCTCGGCTTTCTCCAGCGATCTGCGACCAAGGCTGTCCTCGCCATAGGAGGGCTTCTCCTCCTTCTCGCAGGCGTCACCTGGGCCGATTGGGAGCTGCCAGTTCAGCGTGGCTTCAACGTCACCGGCGGCTTCACTCTGCCTCCGGAATTCGCCGCGCTGGTCACTGCGCTCGCAATCTACGCCGCGGCCTTCATCGGAGAAGCGTTTCGGAGCGGTGTCCTTTCCGTGCCTGGTGGCCAGTGGGAAGCAGCCCAGGCGCTCGGCCTCGGCCGCTTCGCCACCTTGCGGCTGATCGTTCTGCCGCAGGCGATCCGTGCTGCCCTGCCGGCACTTGGTAATCAGTTCGTCAATGTCGTGAAGGCCTCGTCGCTGGCTGCGGCCGTCGGGTTTCCCGACCTGATGCAGGTGTTCGGCAAGACCACGCTCAATCAAACTGGACAGGCGGTCGAGGTGATCAGCATCACGATGGCGGTGTATCTCGCGATCAGCCTCGGGATCTCCGGCCTGGTTCATCGCAGTGAAACCAGACGCTGGCGCGCGTGACCGAGACCCCGGCTTCCCCATGTCCGTGACGACGTCCGATTTGCCGCCGCCATCACGCGCGAGCCGGCGATGGGGCACAGGAGGCATCCTACTGCTCGCGGCGATCCTGGTTGCCGGAGTTCTCCTCGGCCCGAAACTGTTTCGCTGGGCCTTGCTCGACGCCGTGTTCCCATGGAGCGAAGCGGCGAGTTGCGATGGCCCCGGCGCCTGCTGGCTCTTCATTCGCGAGCGGCTACCGCAATTCATCTACGGCTATTATCCCGCGCCCTCCCGGTGGCGGCTGAACGTCGGTTTCCTTCTGCTGTTCGCTTGGCTAGCCCTGCCGCTGCTTCCCCGCATCCGCCGGCGAGCGGCCGTGACCGTGACGGGTGCCGCGATCGGGATCGCTGCCGCCTTCATGATGGCGGCCGGCGGTGTGTTGGGCCTGGCGCCTGTGGAAACCGATCAGTGKGGCGGCCTCTTCGTGACGGCGCTCCTATCGGTTACCGCAATGATCGTGTCGCTGCCGGCCGGGATTATTCTGGCGCTGGGCCGCCAGGCCGCCAGCCCCCTCTGGCGCGGGTTGGCGAACATGACGGTAGAAGTCATCCGCGGCGTCCCGCTGCTCGCCATTCTCTTCATGGCCGTGGTGCTGCTGCCGCTCTTCGTTCCCGGTGGAGAGGGGATCGGCCTGTTCACGCGCGTGGTGGTCGGCCTGTGTCTCTACGCCTCGGCCTACATGGCCGAGGTAATCCGGGGTGCGTTGCGCACGATCCCGGCAGGGCAGGCCGAAGCGGCCCGTGCTCTCGGGCTCGGCTATTGGCGCTGCCTGAGCCTCGTCGTACTACCGCAGGCATTGCGCGCCGCTCTGCCCAACATCGTGAGCACCTTCATTCAGGTGCTGAAGGATTCGACGCTGGTGCTCGTGGTCGGCGTTTACGACCTGCTCGGCGTCGTGCAACTCACCGTTTCCGAACCGAAATGGAATAGCTACTCGGCAGAAGCCTATCTCTTCGCCGGCCTGTTCTTCTTTGCGATCTGCTTCGGCCTCTCAAGGGTGGCCGCCCGGATCGAACGGCATCTCGACTACAATCGGACATCATCGACGTGATTCACAGCTTCGCAACCCCATCCGGAATCGTCATCACGCGGGCCGAGGAAACGATCAGCGCGCCTGAGGGGCTCGACGCACTGATCGATACCCTCGGAGCGCGGCAGGGCCTGCTATTACGCTGCAATTTCGCGTTTCCAGGGCGCTACGGACCGCACTGGCTCGGGTTCGTCGACCCGCCGCTTCGGTTTTCCCTCCGCTCGGATCGCCTATCCTGCCGGGCACTGAACGAGCGCGGCACCGTTATCCTGCCGGCCCTCGCCGCCGCTTTGGCGCGTGGAGGCGTCGCCGATCTCGAAACGGGCCTGGATGCCGTCGAGGGCCGTCTCGTCAACGGCGAGACACTGTTCGAAGCCCTCCGAAGCCTTGTCGCCGGGTTGAGTTCGGACGACCCGCATCTTGGTCTCTTCGGCCCCTTCGGCTTCGACGTGGCGTTTCATACGCTGGGGCTGGAGAAACGTGCCCGGCAGCAGGCCGACCACGATGACATGGTCCTCTATCTGCCGGACCGTATCGTCGCCGCCGACCATCCCGAGACCGGCCAGGCCAAGATCATCACTTACGACTTCGCCCTGGGCGCTCGTTCGACGCAGGGGCTCCCGCGCACTGGAAGCGTCTCCACTTCTGCCGCGCCGATGCGGGTGGCCACCACGAGGCCAGAGCAACCCTATGCAGACATGGTGCGCAAAGCGGTCGAAGCCTGCCGCTCTGGCGAACTGTTCGAGGTGGTTCTCGCGCAAACTTTCAGGCGTGAGATGTCAGCGGGGCCCAATGCCCTTTTTCGACTGCTCGATCGCGTCAACCCCAGTCCCTATGAATTCCTGGCTAATCTTGGCACCGAAGCACTGGTCGGCGCCTCGCCGGAAATGTTTGTGCGCGTCGACGGCAGACGTGTCGAAAGCTGTCCGATTTCGGGAACGGTCCGACGGGGGGAAGATGCCGCAGCTGACGCCGAACAGGCGCTCGAACTCCTCAACTCGCCCAAGGCCGCCGCAGAGCTCACCATGTGCACGGATATCGACCGTGACGATAAGGCCGGCTTGTGCGAGATCGGCTCAATACGCCTTCTCGGTCGCCGCCAGATCGAAACTTATTCGCATCTGTTGCATACGGTCGACCACGTCGAAGGGCTTCTTCGTCCCGACCGTGATGCGATCGACGCATTTCGGGCGCATGTCTGGGCGGTGACGCTCACGGGTGCGCCTCGCCGCGAAGCGATCGCCTTCATCGATGCCAACGAAGACGTCCCGCGGCGCTGGTATGGAGGCGCCATCGGGCGGCTCGGCTTCGATGGTCGGCTGGACACCGGCATTGTCCTGCGCTCGATGCGGCTTGCCGATGGAGCGGCGGAAATAACCGTCGGTGCGACGATTCTGCATTCATCCGATCCGGCAGACGAGGAGCGCGAAACCGTAACGAAAGCCGCCGCGCTTTTGCGTACGCTGGACCTCGCATCGGAACAGGCTGCGCGGCCCGAGGCCGTTCCCGCGGCTCCGCACGCTGTCCAAGGAGACCGGGCCACGCGGATACCGGTCACCATTCTGGGCGGTGCGCCCTTCGCTCAGACCCTGGAAGCCCTGCTGGCATCGGCCGGAGCCGACGTTACCCTACAGCCCTTAGCCGCGGGATCGCGGAGACAATGCAGCGGCGGAGTCTATGTCGTCTCCCCCGACCTATCGGACGGGGCGCTCGATACCGCGCGCGAAGTTCTCGCGGAACTCCTCGCCGCCGGACGCCCGGTCCTGGCCCTCGGTCAGGGTATGGTTGCGCTGGCCCAACTGTTCGGCGCCAAGGCCGCATTGGCAAACACCCCACGCCACGGGGAACGTGAGTTGGCGCGACCTTTGGCCGACTCATGGCTGTTGTCGGGCACCGCAAAGCCGCTCGTCGTCGGCTGCTACCACCGCCACGTCATCACGTCGGGCCAAGCTCTAGCTCCCTTGCGGGAAATCGCTCGCAGCGATGCCGGCGAAGTGCTGGCGCTGGAGCACGGGACACTTCCCGTTGGCGGTTTGCTGTTCCGGCCGGAGTCACTTCTCACTCGGGATCCGAAGAAACTAGTTCATGCATTTCTTCAACGCGCTAGTCTAGTTGGGTAATTTTTAGTGACAGGAAAAACATGGCGTCGCGTGCGCGTAGCATTGGGCACAACCGCGCGAATGAGCGATCGCCCGAGATCTTCCAGCCCCTGCTGACCATATATGTGTTCTGAACTCGGGTTCAGCCCAGAGATTTCTCTTCACTCACGCAGCCACGTACAACACCTTCAACGTCCAGCGCCATCTCATTTCGGCGTCGTCACGTTAACTCCGGCATGGCGGCAAGCGGTGTAGGTGGGCGTGCATGACCCTGCCGACCATCAGCTACAAGCGCCATCGGTTCCCACCGGCGATCATCGCCCATGCGGTGTGGCTGTATTTCCGCTTTCCCCTGAGCCTTCGCCTGGTGGAGGAGATGCTTCTGGAGCGCGGCATCGCCGTCTCCTACGAGACGGTGCGGCGCTGGGCCTTGAAGTTCGGGCGGGATTACGCCCACCGCCTGAAGCGCAAGAGGCCGAGCCGCCGCGACCTTTG